>CAZUCW010000017.1:0-7718 GCA_964618825.1 uncultured Aquabacterium sp. | reverse complement strand
CATGCTCGACTTGCTCAAACAGGGCGTGCCAATATCCATTCGTGGTGACCATTGGCAAAAGGCGCCTGAGTGGGGCGAAATCAAATCATGCTGGTTAGGTCCTTCTGTGGGGGGTGATAACTATGCCTATGCTTTGCAATGTGCAAAGATCAACATAGGGTTGCTCTCAAAAGGCAACCGAGATTTGCATACGACACGGTCGCTAGAAATTCCATCATTAGGTGGGTTGTTTTGCGCTGAGCGCACAACCGAGCATCTTTTAATGTACGAAGAGGGAAAAGAGGCTGTCTTTTGGAATGATGCTACTGAATGCGCTCACGTATGCAAAAAATTATTGCTCAATGATGAGATGAGAAAAACCATCGCTAAGGCGGGGCATCAAAGATTCAAGATGAATCGCCATGGCAATCAAGACATTCTTGAAAGAATATTGAATGAGGCTCTGTAAGGAGTTTGATGTGGGGTGTTTCTGGTGGATCGATGAAAAGCCGTGAGCAGTTGGTGGGGTGTGGCTATGTATGTGAATAAATCAGCAGCTGCAAATGCGATTGCATTCGGCGTTCGTCCGATGGCAAAGATTGATTTTGTATTTTATGTGCTGCAGGTGATTTGCCTGGTTTGTGGGTTATTGCAGATTCTTATTGATCCATCTGCGGATAACCTGATATGCACCTTGTTGGTCGTGGTTTCAACTTCGGCGGTATTGCAGTATTTGCGCATATCGCGTGCGCCGATGAAGCACCCGGTGTCGAGCCTGGCGATATTGGGTTTGTGTGCTACGACTGTATTTATGTCGTTGGTGGCGCAAACTTTTTATTGGAATTCGGTTATATATATGTTGCGTGCGCCACTGCTGACCTTCAGCGTGCTGGCTGTCGTGCAATTGTTGGCTATTGTTGCGCACTTGTTTGTTACTCGAGTGCCGGGCGTTCAGGGGGTTAGGGATTTTCTCGCTGAACGGGTGGTCTTGCCGCTTGGTGGCTTCTCGGTGCCCTCGGTTGGTAGCATCTGGGTGATGGCATTCTTCGGTGCGATTGCCATGTTGTTTAAGGGGGTGGCTGAGACCGGGAATGCCGGAGGGAAATTCTTCGAGGCATTGAGCTTCTTTGCTTATTTGCCTTATATGATTCCGTTGTATTATATTAGTTTTGGTGATAGGTATTGTTCAATAAAGAAGCAGATATTTTTGGTGATTATTTATGCGCTTGTGATTGTTGCTGTTGGGGTTGTGAAGAATGCTCGGCAAATCATGCTGATCGGTCCTATTCAGGCGTTATTCATATATCTTATTTATACCCTGCAAAATCCGTCGCCGGTTACTTCTAGGTCGGTGAAGAAGTTGGTTTTGGTTTTGTTCTTTGGTTTGTTGTCTTTGCAGCTTGTGGCTGATTTGGCTACTGCGATGGTTATTAATAGAGATATGCGGAGAACGGCTTCGCCTGTTGATATGATATTGGCTACGATTGATACTATGGGTGATCGCGCTCGTATCGATATGTATAGGCAAGAGGCGTTTGATATTGCTCGTTATAAATCGTATGATGAGGCATATATTCCAAATCCTGTGTTGGCGAGGTTTTCTGAGACGAAATTTCACGACAATATATTTTATATCTCATCGAGGCTCTCTGATGCTGCTCGTGAGGATTTGAGGGATATGATTGTCGATAAAATAAAGGTTTTATTGCCTCAGGCGATGTTGAATAAAATAGGGTGGGATATTTATAAGGATAGGTATTTCTTTTCGATGGGGGATTATTATCGCGTCCTGAATCAGGATGGTTATGCGTTTGGTGGTTTTGCTACGGGTTCTATATGGGCTGATATTATCAATGTGTTTGAGTGGTGGTCGCCAATCTTTGCATTTTTTATGATGGTGATCTCTTTTGTTTTGATGGATTCTTTGTCGCGTGCCAAGGTTGGTATATTGAGTATATCGCCCGTTGTTCTGTGTGCAAGTTGGACAATATTTATTTATGGCTTGGGTGGTGAATCTATTGTTGCTCGCATTGGTATTGCTTTTAGAGAAATCCCGCAGAGGTTGTTTTTGTTCGTTGCCGCCTACTGGTTTTTTGCGCTCTTCTCAAAGCGTGCTGTCAAGATAGACGGAGTGGCTGTTCATATGAATGCAGTGGGGCCATCTGGTTCTAATAAGAATTAAGCATGGCGCCTTTCTGGTTGTCTGATCTGTTATCCCCTTTCTGGGGTTCGCCTCGGGGGGCTTTGTAAATGAGAATCCTGCACGTATTAGCAACCATTGATCCACGCAGTGGGGGGCCGTCACAGGGGGTGCGACAATATGGTTCGCATGCCGAACAACTTGGCCAGTGCATTGAAGTTTTGACGTTGGACGCGCCAGATGAGGCTTTTGTTAGAGATTTTCCGCTCACGGTGCATGCGATTGGGCCATCCAAAGCCGGTTATCGCTATAACTCTCGGTTGACGCCTTGGCTGCGCGCACATGCAAATGATTATGATGTGGTAATCATCAATGGATTGTGGCAATACCAGGGGTTGGGTGCTTGGCGTGCTCTCAAGAATATGGGTGTTCCGTATTTCGTTTTTTGCCATGGCATGCTCGATCCGTGGTTTAAGAAAACTTATCCATTAAAACATCTCAAAAAATGGTTATATTGGCCTTGGGCAGAATATCGAGTGTTGCGCGATGCGCGGGCGGTGTTTTTTACGTGTGAGGAAGAGCGCTTGCTCGCGCGCAAATCGTTTTGGCTCTATAAGGCGCGCGAACGGGTGGTGGCTTATGGGGCGGCAAGTCCGCCACCGACAGGGGCTGAAACACGCGAGGCCTTTTATGAGGCGCTGCCCGAAGTGCGCGGCAAGCGCATCGTGCTGTTTTTGGGGCGCATTCAAGAAAAAAAAGGTTGCGATTTGTTGATCGAAGCCTTTGCTCGTGTGGCTGGGGGTGACCCGGCTTTGCATCTGGTGATGGCTGGCCCTGATGAATCGGGGTGGGTGTCTAAATTGCAAGCGCAGGCTCAGCGCCTGGGGGTGGCTGATCGCATCAGTTGGCCCGGCACGTTGTTGGGCGACAAAAAATGGGGTGCTTTTTTTGCGGCCGAAGTTTTTGCTCTGACCTCGCACCAAGAAAACTTTGGCATTGCCGTGGCTGAGGCTTTGGCTTGCGGGCTGCCAGTGCTGATTTCTGACAAGGTCAATATCTGGCGCGAAATTGATAAAGACAAGGCTGGCTTGGTTGAGCCTGATACCGCTGTTGGCGCCATACGCCTGCTTCAACGTTGGGTTGATCTGGATGCGCAAGAGCGCAACCGCATGCGCGAGCGGGCACGCCAAACATACCTCACGAGATACACCGCACGAGCCATGGCATGCAGCCTGCTTGATCAGATCCACGCCGAGTTGATTACGTTGGCGCGCGTGCCTCAGGGCTCACAGGACTATCCCAACAAACAAGAAAGTAATCCTCATGAGCAAGGCAGTTGACGCTGGTCAGCGCGTGGTGGTGACCGGAGGCTCAGGCTTTATCGGCACCAATTTGATCCAGGCTTTGTTGGATGACGGTATTGAAGTGATCAACTTGGATACCCTCAAGCCGCGCAACCCAGCTCATGCCACGCTGTGGCGCCAGGTGAGCCTAGAAGACGCCGTGCGCTTGCGGCAAGAATTGGTGGCCTTCAATCCCACCCACATCTATCACATGGGTGCGCGCACTGATCTGCTGTCTGACAAGCTGGGCGAATATGGCGCCAACACGGTTGGGCTGATCAATCTCATTGAGGCTTGCAAACTGTTGTCGCACTTGCAGCGAGTGATCTATGCATCGTCGCGCCTGGTTTGCAAGATCGGCTACCAGCCCCAATCGGATACCGACTATTGCCCCACCACGGCTTATGGTGAGAGCAAGGTAGAGGGCGAAAAGATCGTGCGTGCGCAAGTGGGTGATGCCCACGTTTGGACGCTGGTGCGGCCCACATCGATCTGGGGGCCTTGGTTTGATATTCCGTATCGCACTTTTTTTGATACGGTGCGTGCGGGGCGCTATTTTCACCCTGGGGGGGTGAAGGTGCGCAAATCGTTTGGCTACGTGGGTAACTCGGTGCACCAACTGCGCCGCATCATGAACGCACCCGCCGAGCAGGTGAATCGCCGCACCTTCTACATCGGGGATTACGAGCCGATTGAGGTCTTCGGTTTTGCGCAGACCATCGCCCGTGAGTTTGGTGTGGGGCCGGTTAAGACCCTGCCGCTGGGATTGCTCAAGCTCATGGCGCTGGCCGGCGACATCCTGCAAAAACTGGGCTACAAAAACCCACCGCTCACCAGTTTCAGGCTCGATAACCTGTGCACCAACATGCTGCACAACTTTGGTGATTTGCCTGTCGTAACTGGCCCGCTGCCCTACACCGCTGAACAGGGGGTGAAGCAAACCGTGGCCTGGATGAAGGGGCGGCCATGAGCCGGCTTGCCGTGCCACCCGGTGGCTATCAAGACCTTACGCGTTTTCAGGTGCCGCCCGCATTTCGGGGGCGCAGCAAGGTTTTGATTCAGCTCTGGTGGGTGGTGCAGGCTACGGTGTTTGGCTTGTCGCCTCAGTTTATGTTCGGCTTTAGGCGTTGGTTGTTGCGTTGCTTTGGCGCCAAGCTGGGCAAGGGTGTGCTGGTGAGACCCACGGCGCGTATCACCTATCCCTGGAACCTCGAGGTGGGCGACCACAGTTGGATTGGCGATGACACTGTGATCTACAACCTTGCGCCCATTCGCCTGGGTAAAAACGTGGCGCTAGCCCATGGCGTTTATTTGTGCACCGGCTTGCACGATGTAACCGTGCCCACTTTTGATATCGGTGCCAAACCCGTGGTGATCGAAGACGAGGCCTGGCTGGCTAATGATTGCTTTGTCGCACCGGGTGTTACCGTGCACCGCGGCGCCGTGATCGGCGCGCGTAGCACTGTGCTCAGCGATATGCCCGAAGGCATGATCTGCGTGGGCTACCCGGCCAAGCCGGTGCGGGCGCGGCAACCCGGGGGCGTGGCATGAACATCGTGCTCTTTGCGCACCCCAGTTTTTTGCCATCGCAGAGCATGCCCAAATATGTGCAGATGCTGGCCGATGCGTATCGTGCTCGGGGCCATACGGTGCAAATCTGGGCGCCTCAGCCGCGCGTGTATCGATGGGTGCCTCAAGGGCGGCTCTCGAAGTGGGCGGGTTATGTCGATCAGTTTGTGCTGTTTCCGCGCTGGGTAAAAAAAATGCTGGCGAGCCAGCCTGCCGATACGCTCTATGTTTTTGGCGATCAGGCGCTGGGGCCGTGGGTGCCGCTGGTTAAAAATCGACCGCACGTTGTGCATTGCCATGATTTCACGGCGCTGCGTTCGGCGCTGGGACATTTCCCTGAAAACCCCACATCGATTACCGGACGGATTTACCAGCAATACATCCGTTGGGGGTTTAAGCAAGCGCGTAATTTCATCTCGGTGTCGGCCAAAACGCGAGACGATCTGCATGATCCCGCCATCGGCCAGGTGGATCGGGCTGGCGTGGTCTCTGAGGTGGTTTACAACGGCCTGAATTACGCCTATTCGCCCATGGCTCTTGATGCCGCGCGTGCTGCGCTGAGCCGGGCAGGGTTGCCTTTTCCTGAGCAGGGTTGTGTGCTGCATGTGGGGGGCAACCAGTGGTACAAAAACAAGGCTGGGGTGATCAGCCTGTATGCGGCGTATGCGCGTCAAACACCCCAACCCTTGCCTCTGTGGCTGGTGGGGCCGCCGCTTGTGGGGGCGGCCAAAGAGGCGTTGGCGACGGTGCCGCCCCATGGGCAGGTGCAGCGGTTTCAAGGGGTTGATAACGCAACCTTGCAAGCGCTGTATTCGGTGGCAAGCGTGTTGCTGTTTCCGAGCATTGCCGAAGGGTTTGGCTGGCCCATTGTTGAGGCCCAGGCCTGCGGTTGTTTGGTGATCACTACCGGCGATGCCCCCATGACTGAAGTGGGTGGGCCGGTTACGCGCTACTTGCCCCGCTTAAAGAGGGGTGACGACATAGCCCAATGGGCTCAGTTGGGGGCTGCCGAATTAAACAACCTTCTGGCACGATCAGCCGATGAGCGGCAAGCCCTGGCCAAGCAAGCACAGGCCTGGGCCCAGCGGTTTGATGCCGAGGCCGCAATCGAGGGCTATCTGGGTGTGTATGCCCGGATGCAGCAAGCCCATCCATTCGTTCAGTGAAAAAAGATGAGGCCATCGTGAAGATCCTGATCTACAGCGCCAATTACGCCCCCGAGCCCACGGGCATTGGCAAGTATTCGGGCGAGATGGCCGAGTGGCTGGCCGCGCAGGGGCACGAGGTGCGTGTGGTGGCTGCGCCCCCCTATTACCCTGCCTGGAAGCTCGCCGAGGGCTACGCTTGGCCGCCCTATCGCCACGAGCGGCACGGTGCTGTTCGCGTGTGGCGTGCGCCGCTGTGGGTGCCGGCCTCGCCGGGGGGGCTCACACGGGTGCTGCATCTGCTCACGTTTGCGCTGTCTTCGGCCCCGGTGATGTTGCGCCAAGTGTTTTGGCGGCCCGATGTGGTGCTCACCGTGGCCCCTGCCTTTGTGTGCGCCCCCGTGGGCTGGCTCACGGCACGCCTGAGCGGCGGCAAGGCGTGGCTGCATGTGCAAGATTTTGAGGTAGACGTAGCGTTCAAGATGGGCCTGCTCAAAGGGCAGGCATCGCGCCGCTTTGTGCGCTGGGTTGAGAGCAAGATCTTTCGCCGGTTTGATGCTGTGTCGTCAATCTCGGCGCGCATGCTCGATCACCTCAGCCTCAAGGGCGTCAAGCCCGAGCGGGTGCGGTTTTTTCCTAACTGGGTTGATATCGATGCCGTGCGCCCCATCAAAGGGGTGAGCAGCTACCGCGCCGAGTTGGGCATTGCGCCCGATGCCGTGGTGGCGCTGTTTTCGGGCACGCTGGGCAACAAGCAGGGGTTGATGGTGATCCCTGAGGCGGCGCGCCGCCTGGCCAACCGAGCCGATATCGTGTTTGTGATCTGCGGCGATGGCGTAATGAAAGCGCCTATTGAGGCTGCCACCGCCGATTTGCCCAACGTGCGCCTGCTGCCGCTGCAGCCGGTTGAGCGCCTGGGCGATTTGCTGGGTTTGGCAGATATTCACCTGCTGCCGCAAAGCCCTGAGGCCGAAGACCTCGTGTTGCCCTCAAAACTCTCGGGCATGGTGTCGAGCGGACGCCCGGTGATCGCCACCTGCCGCGAGGGCACCGAAATCGCCCATGTGGTGTCGCAATGCGGCGTGGTGGTGCCGCCAGAAGATGGCGCTGCGCTGGCGCGTGCCATCAGCGATCTGGCCGACCAACCCGATACCCGCCGCGATCTGGGCGCTCGAGCGCGGCGCTATGCCGAAGACAACCTGGCACGCGATTCGGTGCTGGGGCGCCTCATCAAGCATATGGATGGCTTGATGCTGAAGCGGCGTGCGGCGGTTGAGCCTGAAGCTGGATGATTTGCCCAATGCGCCAACAGATTATTGGGCTTGACCTTGCGCGGTTTCTCGCGGCGATGATAGTCATGCTTTATCACTTGCTGTATTGGAGGAATGGGGTAATCCCTCTTGAGTCCGATATATATCACTCCATTTGGCGCGCTGGCTGGCTAGGTGTTGAAGTGTTTTTTGTTATATCGGGAATAGTTATTGCCTACAGTGCACGTTTGTCTGCGCCTATTGATTTTATTAGGAGTAGATTTTTAAGAAT
>CAZUCW010000016.1:0-40030 GCA_964618825.1 uncultured Aquabacterium sp. | reverse complement strand
ATGTCGGAATCAAAATCCGATGCCTTAACCAACTTGGCGACTCCCCTACACAGGATGCAGTTTGCACCACACCCTAAAAATCGCTCTTCGCGCAGCGGCAACTGTGCTTGTTTGCCCGATTCGCATCAGCCGACCCAATCGAGTAGCGGATGCTGATTCAGGCAGTGGCACATGCGACCGATCCAGCCACGGGGCACAAGATCGGGCTCGATCATTGGCATGCGGGGCGAGACGCCGAAACCGGCATCTGCAAACACCGCGCTGCCTGAGCCTGTCATTCGGCTGTTGCCGAATCGGGTGTGCAACAAGATCAGGGCTTGATCGACTTCTTGGCTGTAGGCCTGAGCAGGCTTTTGCAAGTCGTTTCGACCAAACCCCTTCAGCAGTGTTGCGCACTCGGTGTGCTCTGCAGTTGGGGCTGCGAGAAAGTCTGAAACTATAACACGCTTTGTGTTGCGAGCCAAGAGGGGGCTGCTGAAAATTGCCGATGTGGGTATCGATGCGGCAGGTTTGAGCACGGCCAGCCATTGGCGCTGTGCTGTGGCTTGTGGGTCGGTTTTGGTTGTGCGCGGTATTGGCCAATCGATAGGGGTGAGTTGTTCGCCAATGCCTTCAACCCAAGCGGTGCGTCCGCCCACGAAGAACGGCACGTCGGCGCCCAGCGTCAGGGCCAGATCGAGCAGGCGCTGGCGGGGCCAGTGGAGCTGCCATAGGCGGTTGAGCGCCAGCAAGGTGGTGGCAGCATCCGAGCTGCCACCACCCAGGCCTGCGCCCGAGGGTAGGCGCTTGTCGATCGAGATGTCGGCGCCCAGGGTGACGCCGCTGGCACGTTGCAATGCGTGGGCGGCGCGCAGGCACAGATCGTCGGCGGGCAGTGGTGTGCCGAGATCGTGTCGGCGCAGTTGGGTGTCGGTGCGGCGCTCGATGTGCAGGGTGTCACACCAATCGATCAGTGTGAAGACCGATTGCAGCAGGTGATAGCCATCGTCGCGTCGCCCGACAACGTGCAAAAAGAGATTGATCTTGGCAGGAGCCGGGAGGTCGTAGAGCGCGCGCATCGCAGGGGAGGGGCTGGCTGAGGGGGCGTGTCGGTTGGGGGGCGCTGCGGTGAGATCAGGGCGTTAGTGCGTGTGCGTGTGCGCATTGGGCACGATGGACGCCGGCGTGGGTGTGGTGTCGAGCTTGACGCGCACTTCGATGTGATCGAGGTTGTTGTGCGTGGCGACGAGCAGGCGGTCACTCCAGCGGTCGAGATGGATGGTCCAGCCGAGTTGGGTGAAACCTTGGTGCGGCGGCGGCAGCAGGGCGCTGGGGATGTCGGGGGCGGGTTGGCCTTGCAGCCAGCTCATCAGGGCGGACACGGGCAGGTGGTATCCCAGTGCCTGTTGGGTGAGTTCGTCGAGCGTGCCTTGTGTGCGTTGGCCTTGGGGGTCGATGAGTTCGGCGCGTGTGCCTTGCCAGCGGGCTTGGGCCATGCGGGTGCCCAGCGGGGTGCTCAGGCTGAGAGTGCCGTCAAGTGGGTGGCCCTGAAGCTCAAAAACGGCTGAGAGGGATTGCGCCGGGGCGGTTGAGGCGGGGCCAGGGTTGAGTTTGAGGCTCAATCGGCCCGCGAGATCCACGCCGCCGGGTGCGGGGTGGGTGGGCAGTGCGCCAGGTGTGTTCGCACAGCCTTGCAGCAGGATCAGCGCGGCGACGACGCACGCGGTGCTCAGGTTGAGCGCGTGCTGATGAATGCGTTGGGCAGCGCATGCCAGTGTCACGGTTTGACCTTCAGCCGTTGCAGGGTGTTTTGCAGGGTTTCGTTGTTGGCATCTTTTTGCAAGGCCTGACGCCAGAGTGCTCGGGCGTCGTCGTGTTTGCCTTGTTGCCAAAGCACCTCGCCGAGGTGGGCGGCGATTTCGGCGTCGGGGCGGGCTTTGTAGGCTTCAGACAGCAGCCGGGCGGCTTCGTCGAGATGGCCGAGTCGGTATTCGACCCAGCCCAGGCTGTCGGTGATGAAGGGGTCGCCCGGTGAGAGTTCGAGCGCTTTGATGATGAGTTGCCGCGCTTCGGGCAGGCGCTGGTTGTGATCGGCCAGGCTGAATCCGAGGGCGTTGTAGGCATTGGCGTTGTTGGGCTGCAGGGCGATGACTTTGCGGAACTGGCGTTCCATGTCGTCGAAGCGGCCTAGTTTTTCGGACAGCATGCCTTGTTCGTAGAACAGCTCGGCATCGTCGGGAAGGGTTTTGTGCGCTTCGTCGATCACGGCATAGGCTTCGCGCCAGCGTTGTGCATCGCGCAGCAGGGTGATTTCGGCGAGGATTTTTGCGCGCTCTTGGGTTGCATCTTTTACCGGGGCGTTGTGGATGATTTCGCGTGCGTCGTTGAGGCGCCCGAGTTTTTGCATGAGCGCTGCACGGCGAAAGGCAATGGGCAGGTTGTTGGCATCAGCAGGGATGTTGTCGAGCCATGTAAGGGCTTCGTTGAGTTGCCCGCGTTGTTGGGCTGCTTGCGACAGCAGCAGGTAGGCCTGGTGCTCTTGTTCGTTGCTGTTGCCGGGGGCGTCTTCGATGGCGGCCGTGGGGGGCGAAGTATCGGATGCCGACGGCGTGGCCTGTGCCTGACGCAGCTTGAGGTATTGCAGTAGCGCTGTTTGGGCTTGTTGGGGCTCGCGCATATCGAGCCGCACGGCGCCCAGGGTGAGCCAGCCCGCCTGGTATTGGGGCATCAGTTGGGTGGCACGGTCGAGTTGTTCGGCTGCAGCGGGCAGGCGTTGGGATTCGATGAGCTTGCGGGCGTAGGCCAGCCTCAGGATGGCGCTGTTGGGCTGGGCCTCGATTTGGCTTTGCAGCAGGGATTCGGCTTGCGGGTGGCGGCCCATGAGCTCGGCGGCGAGCATGCCGGTGGCGTCGAAGGCGGTGTCGGCTTCGAAGGCTTTGCGGGCGGCGTCGTAAGCGCGCGTGGTGTCGCCGGCAGCAAGCCAGCCGCGTCCGCTGGCCACCCAGGCTGCGGCGGCTGTTTGCGGCGCGGCACGTGAGGGGGCGGTGATGTCGTCAATCAGTTGCGCTGCTTGTTGGTGATCGGTGATGCGCGACAAAAACCGGGGCACCGAGGCCACTGCAGCAGATCGGGTGTCGTCCGGGGTGAGAGCGATGGCGGCGCGCAAAGGCTCAACGGTTTCGGATGCGCGGTTGAGTGCGAGCAGGATCTGGGCAACGTATTCGCAGGCCTCGCGTGATTGGGGTTGTGCTGCGCGCCAGGCCTTGGCTGTCGTTAGAGCTTGCTCGCCGGCTTGGGCACGCAGCGCGATTTCGACGGCGCGCAAGAACAGGCGGTCGTCTTGCGTGCGGCGTGCGGCGTCGAGGATGGGCGGGTAGGCGTTGCCGAGGTTGCCGCGGCGCAGTTCGATTTCACCGATCAACACTTCGTAGAACAGCATGGCATCAAGAGCAGATCGCTTGATGGTGGGCGTGCTGTTGGCGGCGATGGTTGTTGCGGCGGTTGTGGGTGTGGGGTTTTCTGTGGGGGTGGCCTGTGCGGTTGAGATGCCCCAGACGCTCAACGCCGCAGCGAGGGTGATCGCACCAAGGTGTGTTGAGTGTGGGCGGGCGAGAGACGAGGCAGTGATCGACCGGCTGGGCATGGGGGCTCCTGTTTGCAGTGCATTCTATTGAGCACGGTCAGTGCGGAACGTTCCGTGTGAGGTTGATGCGCGGTGCAGATAATCTGATCATGCCGGAGCTGCCCGAGGTTGAAGTAACGCGACAGAGTTTTGCCGACCGCATCGAGGGCGCGCGGGTTGAATCGGTGCGTGTGGGCAAGCCTTTGCGCTGGCCGCTAGGGGTGTTGCCCGATGTGTTGGTGGGCTCGACGGTGGGCGCAGCGATGCGACGCGGCAAATACATCTGGCTGCCTCTGACGCGCCCGGCAGAGGGCGCAGCATCGGCCGTGTCTGCTGGTGGGCTGTTGCTGCATTTGGGGATGTCGGGAGCGCTGAGTTTCAGTACGGCAGCAGCAGTGGCGGGGCCACATGATCACTTTGATCTCATCACCTCGTGCGGGGTGTTGCGGCTGACCGATCCACGGCGCTTTGGTGCGGTGGTTTGGAGCCCCTCGCTGACGCATGATCCGGCGGCGCGTTTGTTGCGCGGTTTGGGGCGTGAGCCTTTTGATGCCGCGTTTGCGGGTGCCGATTTGCAAGCTGCATGGCGTGGCCGGCGGGTGTCAATCAAGCAGGCGTTGTTGGCCGGCGATGTGGTGGTGGGGGCGGGCAACATCTATGCGTGCGAGGCGTTGTTTATGGCAGGCATCGATCCGCGCTTGCCAGCCGGGCGCCTGAGCCGGGCTCGCTGTGAGCGTTTGCTGCAGGCCATTCGCACAGTGCTGCAGCGTGCGCTCGATGTGGGCGGCACGAGTTTGCGCAATTTCACTGATGCGCATGGCGACCCCGGAGCCTTTCAGTTTGAAACCAAGGTGTATGGCCGTGAAGGGCAGTGGTGCCTGGTGTGCGGTGCAACGGCAGGGCAACGCATTCGGCGCATCGTGCAGGGGCAGCGGTCGACCTTCTTTTGCCCGGGCTGTCAGCGCCGGTAATAAGTGGCGGTTGGATGTAAAAGCCTTGGGATACCATGGCTAATCCGTAGTTTGATGCGTCGACAAAGACTGCAGCATCGCGATATGACGCCAACCTTTGCCAGCCAACTGGACGCCTTGAGCGCGTGGCGCTCGGCCATCGATTCACAGCTGGGCCAATTGGGCCGCTTTGCGCGCGAGCATGAGTTGCTCGACGACGATGCCTCTGCATGGTTTGAGGCCATGCGTGTGCGGCTGGCAGGCGACAAGCTCATCGTGGCCTTTGTGGCCGAGTTTTCGCGCGGCAAATCTGAGCTGATCAACGCGGTTTTCTTTGCCGGATCAGGCCGGCGCATGCTGCCAGCCACGCCGGGACGCACAACGATGTGTCCGGTTGAGTTGGGGTATGACGCCGACGAACCCACGGGGTTGTCGCTGCTGCCCATCGAGACGCGGCTCGACAATGTGTCGCTCACCGAGCTTTACGGCCAGCCCAAGGCGTGGCATCGCATTGAAATCGATTTGCAGCAGCCCGATCAGATGGCGCAGGCACTCACCGAGGTGATGCGTACGCGCGCCGTGACGGTCGACGATGCCCGCGCGCTGGGTTTTTGGGATGACGATCGCCCCGATGACAATCCCAAGCCTGATGCAGAGGGCAAGATCGATGTGCCGGTGTGGCGCCATGCGCGCATCAACTTGCCGCATCCGCTGCTCAAGCGTGGGCTGGTGGTGCTCGATACGCCGGGGCTTAATGCCATCGGCACCGAGCCCGAGTTGACACTGGGCCTGCTGCCAATGGCACACGCCACGGTGTTCATCCTGGGGGCGGATACCGGCGTTACCAAATCGGATCTCTCGATCTGGCGCGATCACCTCAGCGGTCCGGCGCTGGCGCGCTTTGTGGCGCTCAACAAGATCGATGCGCTGGCTGATCCGCTCAGCCCGCCGGCTGTTACGCAGCAGCTTATCGAGCAGCAGTGTGGCAGCGTGGCGCGCGATCTCGAGCTGCCGCGCGATCATGTGTTTCCGATTTCGGCGCGTCAGGCGCTGGCCGCGCGCGTTGAGGGCAACGATGCGATGCTGCAATCCAGCCGCATTTTGGCGCTTGAGCAGGCGCTGTCCGAGGGGCTGCTGCCCAAGCGGCGCGAGACGCTTGAGGGCGCAACCATCGAGGGCGTGCGCCAGTTGCAATCGCGTGTGCAGCGCAAGCTCTCTGATGATCGCCGCCAGGTGGCCGAGCAGCTGCTTGAGCTGCGCGGGCTGCGCGGCAAAAGCGCCGGCAAGGTGCAGCTGATGCTCAAACGCGCGCAGCTCGAGGCGGATGAATTTGAGGCCTGCACCACCAAGCTCTCGGCCATGCGCAGCGTGCACAGCCGCATGCTCAAAGACACGTTGGTTGGGTTGTCGAGCGACAAGCTGCGCGATCCGGTGGATCGCTTTCAGGGTGCGCTGTCGGGCTCACTGTTGCAGCTTGGCGCCAAAAAGGCGTTTGCCGAGATGTGCACGCAGCTGCGCCGCATCATCGAGGTGGCTCAGGTGCGCTCAAGCGAGATCCACGCCATGCTTGCGCCGACCTTCGCACAGCTCAATGCCGAATATGGCTTTAGCCTGTCGCTCGAAACGCCGCCTGATTTGCTGCGCTTTGCCAACGATCTGAGCACCATCGAGCGCAATTACGTGCAATACCTCGGGCTGGGGCAGGCCATCAAATTGGCGCAGCCACGGTTTCAGGCGCAGTTCAGGCGCATGTTGGTGTCGCGTTTGCGCGTGGTGTTCGAGAGCGCCAGCGGCGAGATTGAGCTCTGGAACAAAACCGCTTCGGCGCAGGTGGATACGCAGTTGCGCGAGCGGCGTCGCACGTTCAAGCGCAGGCAGGAGTCGCTTGAGCGGATTCAGCAGGCAGCGGGCGAACTCGAATCGCGCCTGAGTGAGCTGCAGGCGCAAGACGATCGCATGCAGCAGGTGCTGACGCGGCTCAATGCGCTGGCCGATGGCGTGATTGCGCAGGCATCGCAGGCGCTGCCCGAGCCGGTGGCTGCTGCGGGGGCGGGCGAGCCGTTGTCGCAGCGCATCGAGCTGGGCGGTGCGCATCTGCGCCTGATCGAGCCCTCACGCGAGCCTGGGCTGCAAGCTCAGGCATGAGCGCTCGGCAGGCTTCGCAAATACTGCCCCACACACTCGCATCCCGCACGCAGGCCTGGGGGCCGGCGTTGGCACGTTTGGTGGTGGCGTGGCAGCGTCAGCATGGGCGGCACGATCTGCCGTGGCAGCGCGAGCGCGAGCCGTATCGGGTGTGGCTCTCAGAGATCATGCTGCAGCAAACCCAGGTGAGCACGGTGCTGGGCTATTACGCGCGCTTTTTGCAGCGGTTTCCAACGGTGGCCGATGTGGCTCGCGCTGAGCTCGATGAGGTGCTCGCGTTGTGGGCCGGGCTGGGCTACTACAGCCGGGCGCGCCATTTGCACCGCTGCGCGCGTGTGGTGATGAGCGAGCACGGTGGGGTGTTTCCGCGCACGGCGGCTGAGTTGGCAACGTTGCCGGGCATTGGGCCGAGCACGGCCGCTGCGATTGCGGCTTTTTGCTTTGGCGAGCGTGCGGCGATTCTCGATGGCAACGTTAAGCGGGTGCTCTCGCGTGCGTTGGGTTATGGCGGGGATCTGGCTCAGGCGCGCTGTGAGCGTGAGCTGTGGGCAGCGGCGTGCGCATTGCTGCCCGAAGCGCCGGGCGATATGCCGGCATATACGCAAGGGTTGATGGATTTGGGGGCCACGGTGTGTGTGCGGCGCAATCCGGCGTGTGGGGTGTGCCCACTTGGCGATGGGTGTGTGGCCGCGAGCGAGGGGCAGGCCGAGGCGTATCCGATCAAGGCGCGCAAGCTGCAGCGTCGCCAGCGCGAGAGCTGGTGGCTGTGGCTTGAGCATCATGGTTGTGTGTGGCTGCAGCAGCGTCCGGCCACGGGGGTGTGGGCGGGGCTGTGGAGCTTGCCGTTGTTTGATACCGAGGCGCAGTTGAGTGAGGCCCTTGATGTGCTGAAGGCACAGCGGCCTTGTTTGATCGAGCCCCAGCCGATGATCGATCACGCGCTCACCCACTTTGATTGGCGTTTGCATCCGGTGCGGGTGTCGTGGCCCGAGGCCGGCGCTGCAGTGGGTGATCTCGCTGGCTTTGCTGAAGGCAACGCGGGCGGGTGTTTCGGTGCGGGTTTGTGGGTGCCGCGAGATCGGCTTGCGCAGCACGGTTTGCCAGCGCCGCTCAAGCGCTTGTTGGCGCTGTAGCGCAGGCACACACGCCAAACGCATCCTGCAGCCGAAGGCGCTAGCTCACTACGCCTTTGCTGCGCAAAAACTCGTCGACCAATTTAAGGCGCACGGCGGGATCGGGCAGCTCCATCAGGCGTTGGCGCGCAGCCAACGACAGCGGCAGCAACTCGCACCAGCGGTTGGCCACCCAGCCGGCGTGCTCGTAGCGATAGGGCTCAAGCGCGGGGTGGATGCCTTGCGTATGCAGCTTTTTGAGGGCCTGGGCCAGGCTCACCACGGTTTGCGTCATCTCGGGTGTGGGGGCGAGATCGGCATCGTCGCTCAAGGGCTGCACCTGAGCCACCCACAGGCCGTTGGCCTGCTCGCGGCGGGTGATGATCTTGAAACGTTGCCCACCTCGGCAGCGGGCTTTGAGGATGCCGGGTTGATCGCTCTGCACATCGATCAGCGTGGCTTCGCAGCCAATGGCCTCAAAGCGCACAGCGTCCCCGGGCTGCCTTGTTTCGGCGTCTTGCTGCAGGTTGACAACGCCAAACGGCGTGCCATCGCGCAGGCTCGATCCCACCAAATCGATGTAGCGCGCCTCAAACACCTTGAGGCTCAACAGCCCGCCCGGAAACAGCACCGAGCGCAGCGGAAACAATGGCAGCTCGCGCGGGGCCGTGGGGCCGTGCGACGAAAAAGGCGATGCGGGGTGCGCACTCATCGGCGTTGGGTGGCTTCGCGCGCGCCGAGTTCGCGGTGGCGCACCAGCGTGGTGGCCTGGCCTGCAAAGCGCTGGCAGAGTTGTTCGGACAGATATACCGAGCGGTGTTGCCCGCCCGTGCAGCCGATGGCCACAGTAACGTAGCTGCGTTGATCACTCTTGAGTGTGGGCAGCCAGCGCAGCAAAAAGGTTTGGATCTGATCGAGCATTTCGTCGACCTCGGGCTGCGCGCGCAAGAACTCGGCCACGGGTTCGTCGCGGCCCGTGAGCGGGCGCAGCTCGCGCACGTAATGCGGGTTAGGCAGCATCCGCACATCGAACACGTAATCGGCATCAAGTGGCACGCCGTGCTTGAAGGCGAATGATTCGAACACCAGCGTGAGCGTGGATGCATGCGCTTCAACGAGGTTGCGCACCCACACGCGCAGCTGGGCTGGGCGCAAGTGGCTGGTGTCGATCACGGTGGACACCTCGCGCACGGCAGCCAGCAGCTCGCGCTCGAGCTTGATGGTGTCGATCAATGCGTGCTCAAGCTCGCCTTCGCTGTGCGTGGTTTGCGCGCTGTGCACCAGCGGGTGCGGGCGACGCGATTCTGAGTAGCGGCGCACCAGAGCATCGACACTGGCATCGAGAAAAATCGAGCGAAACGATACCCCCTCGTTGCGCAGCTGGGCCATGCGCGGCAGCAGTTGCGAGATGGCCGCGCCCGTGCGGATATCGACCGATACCGCCACGCGGCGTGGTTCGGGTTCGCGGGCACGCTCGAGCATGATGAAGTCGCGCAGCAACTCGATGGGCAGGTTGTCGACACAGAAAAAGCCCGCGTCTTCAAGCGCCTGCATGGCCACCGATTTGCCCGAACCCGAAATGCCGGTTACCACGACGATGTCGAGGGGCGCGCAGGCTTGATCGGTGGGGGCGGCGGGTGAGTTCATGGTGAGGGGGATGAAGCCGAGGCGGTTTGGGCAAGCATCTCGCGTGCATGGGCCAAGCCGGCGGCGGAGGTGTGACCGCCCAGCATGCGGGCGATTTCGGTTTCGCGTGTGGCGCCGCTCACCGCCGTGATGCGGCTGGTGGTGGTGTCGTTGAGGGCAGTTTTGGCCACCACAAAGTGTTGATTGGCGCAGGCGGCCACTTGCGGCAGGTGGGTAACGGCCAGCACCTGATGTTCGCTCCCCAGACGGCGCAACAGCCGGCCCACGGTGTCGGCCACTGCACCGCCGATGCCCGAATCGATTTCATCAAAAATCAGTGTGGGCGCGCCGGGCTCGCTGGTGGGTTGTGTTTCGGGGCGGGCGCACACCGCGATGGCCAGCGCCAAACGCGAGAGCTCGCCACCCGAGGCCACCTTGCCGATGGGGCGCGGCGTGCTGCCGGCATGGCCTGCCACCAAAAACTCGATGGCCTCAAAGCCCCACGATTGCGGCTCGTCGAGCGGGCGCAGGGCAATCTCGAAGCGCCCACCCTGCATGCCCAGGGTTTGCATGGCGGCGGATACAGCTTGCGCCAGCCGGGGCGCGGCTACGCGGCGTGCCGATGAGGCGGCGCGCGCCTCGCGTTCAAAGGCGTGTCGTGCTTGTATGTGGGCGTGCTCGAGGGCGGCCAGATCGGCGGCGGCATCGATCGCCTGCAGCTCGCTGCGCCAGCCCTGCAGGGTGTCGTGCAGCTCGGCGGGCGGCTTGCGAAAGCGCCGCGCCAGGCTCATCCAGCTTGCCAGCCGCTCATCGAGCGCGGCCAGACGTGATGGATCGAGCTCGGTGTGGCGCAGCGCGGCCTGAATGCTGTGCGCGGCATCTTGCAGCTGCGCCTGGGCGTTGCGCAACACGGTGGCGGCGTCGGCCAGATGGGGGTCGAACTCGGCGACGGCATCAAGAGCATCGAGTGCGCGGGCGGTGAGCACATCGGCCGATTCGTCGGCTTCGCTGATCGCCGCAAGGGCGAGCTGAGCGGCATCGAGGATGCCCTGTGCGTGGCCCAGCCGGGTGTGTTCGGCGTTGAGTTCATTCCACTCGCCAGGTTGCGGGGTGAGTTTGTCGAGCTCACCGATTTGCCAGCTCAGGCGCTCGCGTTCGCGGTCAAGCTCGCCGTGGTGCTCGCGGGCGGCATCGAGTGCACGCTGGGCGTTGCGGCAGGCTTGCCATGCCGATTGCAGCGCGCGGGTATCGAGCCCGGCCATGGTGTCGAGCAACTGGCGCATCGCTTCGGGCCGGGTGAGGCTTTGCCACGCATGCTGGCCGTGAATATCCACCAGCCGCTCGCCCAACTCGCGCAGCTGCGTTACGGTGGCAGATCGCCCGTTGATCCAGGCGCGGCTCTTGCCTTGCGCATCGACGCTGCGCCTCAGCAGCACGGTGCTGCTCGCATCGCTTTCATCGAATCCAGCCTCGGCGAGCCAGGGGGCGAGCGCCGCAGCCAACGCGGCATGGGGCTCAAACTCGGCACAGATCTCGGCGCGTGGCGCGCCCTCGCGCACCACCGCAGCATCGGCACGGCTGCCCAGCGCCAGTTGCAGCGCATCAATCAAGATGGATTTGCCCGCGCCGGTTTCGCCCGTGAGCACCGTGAAGCCAGCATCGAAATCGATATCGAGCGTGGGCACGATCACGAAATCGCGCAGCGACAGCCGGCGCAGCATCAGCTCACCCCTTCGTTCCAGCGCAGCTTGCGCCGCAGCGTGGCGTAGTAGCTCCAGCCGCGCGGGTGCAAAAACCGCACGCGGTGTGTCGAGCGGCGCACGATGATGCGATCACCATGCAGCAGCGAGGCCAGCGATTGCATGTCGAAGTTCATACTCGCATCGCGTCCGGCCACGATCTCGATACAGATCTCGCTGCTGTCGGGCAGCACGATGGGGCGGTTAGACAGCGTGTGCGACGCAATCGGCACCAACACCCAGCCAGCAATGCCTGGATGCAAGATGGGCCCACCCGCCGACAGCGCATAGGCTGTCGAGCCTGTGGGCGATGACACGATCAAGCCATCGGCTCGCAGATTGGCCACGAAGTGATCCTCGACATCAACTTTGAGCTCGATCATGCTGGCTGTGGCGCCACGGCTCACGATCACCTCGTTAACGGCAAAGCCCTCATAGATCGGCTCGCCATCGCGCACCACCGTGCCGGCGAGCATCGAGCGGTGCTCTTCTTCGTAATCGCCGCGGATCACGGTGTTGAGCGTGTCCTTCCAGTCTTTCATCGAAATATCGGTGATGAAACCCAGGCGTCCGTGGTTGATGCCGATCAATGGCACGTTGTAGCGCGCCAGTTCGCGGGCCACGGCGAGCATCGTGCCATCGCCGCCCACCACCACCGCGAGATCGCAGTGCGAGCCGATTTCGGCAGGCGAGAGAGCGGGGTAATCGGTGATGCCGGTGTTGCGCGCCGTATCGAGCTCAAGCGACACCTCAAGCCCCGCGCGAACGAGGAAATGAGCGATATCTTCAAGCAACGGGCGAACGCCGCGGGCCTGAAATTTGCCCACCAGGGCGGCGTGTCTGAAGCGGCAAGGCATGCGCAGAATTACACCACAGCACCCTTGCGCAACCGTGATCGGGAAAGCCCCGCGCAAGGCCCGCCCTACAATCGTTTTCATGCTCGACGACCGCTCGAAATCGCTGCTCAAAACCCTGGTTGAACGCTACATCGCCGATGGCCAGCCCGTGGGCTCGCGCACCTTATCGCGGGCCTCGGGGCTTGAGCTCTCGCCGGCCACGATCCGCAACGTGATGGCTGATCTTGAAGACCTCGGCCTCATCACCAGCCCGCACACCTCGGCGGGGCGCATACCCACCGCGCGCGGCTATCGTCTGTTTGTCGACACCATGCTCACGGCCCGCCCACTTGTGGCCGATCCTCTGCCGCTGGCCACCGAGGCGCTGCAACCTGATCAACCCCAGCGCGTGATTGCCAACGCCGCGCACATCTTGTCGAGCCTGTCGCAATTTGTCGGCGTGGTAACCGCACCGCGCAAGGCCAACGTGTTCAGGCACATCGAGTTTTTGCGCCTGTCCGAGCGCCGCATTCTTGTCATCCTCGTGGCGCCCGATGGCGATGTGCAAAACCGCGTCATCTTTACCACGCACGATTACACGCAATCACAACTTGTCGAAGCCAGCAACTACCTCAACATTCACTGCGCCGGCCTGAGCATTGAGGCCGTGCGCGAGCGGCTGCGCGGTGAGATCGAACAACTGCGCGGCGAAATCGCACAGCTCATGCACGCGGCGGTTGATCTCAACAGCGAAGCCGCTGCCGATGCCGAACAGGTGGTTGTGGTTGGTGAGCGCAACCTGCTCACGGTGCAGGATTTTTCGGGTGATCTTGGATCACTGCGGCGCATGTTTGATTTGTTTGAGCAAAAAACCCAACTCATGCGGCTGCTTGATGTGTCGGGCCGAGCCGAAGGCGTGCGCATTTTTATTGGCGGCGAAAGCCAGATCGTGCCGATCGAAGAGCTCTCGGTGGTGAGCGCTCCCTACGAGGTCGATGGCCACGTGGTAGGCACCCTGGGTGTGATCGGCCCCACGCGCATGGCCTACGACCGCATGATCGAAATTGTCGACATCACCTCGCGGCTTGTCTCAAATGCACTGAGCCAAAAATAGGCGGGTAGACAGATAGAGATAGGCGGATGGCCTGTCGACCCTCAATCAGAGGGCTCCAAGGGCTTGCCCCTTTGGGGGGGTGTTCATGGGGGTTAGGGGTGGGCATGTCGGATGCAATTTGCAACAATCGACAAGGCATCTCCCCTTCCTTCCTCGCAACATCCTCAGGCACGAAATGAAGAAGTTTTTTCTGTCTCCCTTGGTGACGGCCGTGGGCCTGCTGCTGGCTGGCCAACAGGCACAGGCAGCCAGCTATGCCTGGAACTGCACATCCGGCAACTGGAGCTTATCCACTTGCTGGTCCCCGAACGGGGTTCCGGGCACATCGTCGCTCGACTATGCATACATCTCGGCCACCGCCAGTGACACCAGCTTGACCTTTGATGCGTCTACCGGCAACCGCACGGTCGCTTACTTGGGTATGGGCATGAACACGACAACGGGCATGGCAACCGTGAACCAAACGGGCTCAAACCTGGTGGTTACGGGCAGCCAGACCATTGGCTATCGAGGTGCAGCGACCTACAACCAGAGCGCCGGCTCCAACCAAACGTATGCCCTGTATGTGGGGGCTGAATCGACGTCAGTGGGCATCTACGCCCTCAATGGGGGCGCCACCACGCAGACGGCCTCGGTTCACATCGGGCAAGGTGGCACGGGCACCTTCAACAACGTCAATGGCGCGCATGCTGCCAACGCGCTCATTCTGGGGGGGCTCGCTTCTGGCAACGGCACCTACGCTATCCGCAATACGGCCTCCACCACGGTGTCGAATATCTACATCGGGCAGGCGGGCAGTGGCGCTTTCAATCAGAGCGGTGGCTCGGTAAACGTGTCTGGCAACGTGCTCCTGGGCAGCAGTGGCGGCAGCGGCGCCTTGAATATTTCGGGGGGGTATTTCAATACGGCCAACTTTTCTGCTGGGGCATCTGAAGGTGGCTCAGGCAACGTCACCCTAAGCCTGGGCACGCTCAATACGACCACGGCCGTCCTTGCTGGCGGCATTAACAGCCAAGGCACCGCCACCGTGTCGGGCGGCAGATGGGATGCCTCTGGGCTTCAAGTTGGCGGCCAGGGCGCGGGCACGACGACGCAATTGGGTGGCACGGTGAACATCACCGGCGCCTTGGTGCTGGGCAACTCGAGTGGCTCCAGCGGCGCTTACTCTGTGAGTGGCCCCGGCATGCTGCAAGCAGCATCCATCGTTGTTGGGCGGTCTGGATCAGGCAGCTTCACGCAAGGTGCCAACACCAACGTGCTCATCTCAGGCAGCCTGGTTATTGCAGAAGGCGACAACAGCACAGGCATCTACACGCTCAATGGCGGCAACCTCGCCACAGGCGGGATCATCAACAACGGCAGCTTGGTTCAAACTGCAGGTGCCATGTCTGGTAGCTTGACCAACAACGGCTCATTCTCGTACTCGGGGGGCTACGTCGGTGGCCGCGTCGTGAACAACGGCGGATTGGGCCTGAACGCCGATGCGAGTTTTCTGGATGGCATCGAGAACAATACAAACGTTTATGTGTCGTCCGCGCGCACATTGACTCTGGGCGGTGTCACCTCGGTGAACAACGGCACGGTGTCGATGGCTGGCGGTCGGATCGATCAGTCTGGCGGCTTCAGCAACGAGGGCGTTGTCAGTGGCTACGGCTCCTTGTCGGGTTCGGGTGGCTTCATCAACAATAGCCTGGTTCAGATCCTTAGTGGCAACTTGGCCTTGAGTACCACGGGCAGCAACATAAATGCAGGCACGATTGCGCTGAGTGCCGGTCGGCAATTGCAGCTGGCCAGTGGGACGGCACTGAGCAACGCAGGCAGCATTGAGCTGGCCAGCGGCCAGGTGTCGGGTGCAGGGCAATTAACGAACACGGCTGGCGGCAGTGTGACGGGTAAGGGCACCATCGCCGCGCGTTTCGCCAATGCGGGCTATTTGGGGGTGGGCTCGGGCACCACAGGCATCACCCAAGCCTTCACCAACTCGGGCTTGATCGATCTGAGCGCGGGATCGTCCAACCTCATCGGGGGCGCCATCAGCAATATCGGCACGGTGCAGGGGCAGGGCAATGTGGCCAATGCGGTGAGCAACCTCAAAGGCGGCACTGTCGAGGCCATTGGTGGCACGCTGAATCTAACCAGTGCATCCAACGTCAACGGCGGCACGCTGGTGGCAGGTGTGGGCGCCAAGCTGCTGTTCACTAACGGTTTGGCCGTTAATGAAGGCCAGGTGCAACTCTCGGGCGGCACGTTCGATAACGGCGGTAAGGCATTGACCAATGCCAAAGGGGCCTCTATCACTGGCAATGGCACTTTGCGCACGGGCGGCCTCACCAATGATGGCGCGCTCAACCTGAGTTTTGGCAACAGCACGATCAGCGGCGAGATCAACAGCACCGAGTCTGGCACGGTGGTGGTTTCCAATGGGGCGCAAGTTACCTTTGCCAATGATTTCCGCAACAACGGTGAACTGCGGGTGTCCGATGGCGGTGCGGTTAATTTCTTCGGCAATGTGTCTGGCGGCGGCAAGTTTGGCGGCGATGGCCAGAGCCGCTTTGAGGGAGGGTTCACGCCCGGCAACAGCCCGGCGTTGATCTCGGTGGGCTTTAAGGCCACCTATGCCGGCAGCTCATGGATCGAGATGGAGCTGGGGGGCACAGAGCCAGGCAACTGTTTGAGCTGTTCTGACAAGATCATCTTCAACAACAGCGTTGCGCTCAAAGGGGGCGATCTGCGCGTGGTTTGGTGGAACAACTTCAATGGCCAAGCTGGCAATGTGTTCGATCTGTTTGATTGGAACGGCCCTCTGGTGGGCACCTTTGGCAACGTGTGGTTGCCCACGCTTGGGCAGGGGCTGCGGTGGGACACCAGTGGCCTTTACACCACGGGTGAATTGCGTGTGGCAGCGGTGCCTGAGCCCCACGGCTGGGTGCTGATGGGGGCTGCGTTGGCCGTGTTGGGATTGGTGAAGCGCCGCCAAGGCGAAAGGTAAAATCGCCGGCAGAGTGGGCCGTTAGCTCAGTTGGTTAGAGCAGAGGACTCATAGCGAAAGTTGTGCACCACCCAGGGAAACCGGGTGTGTGAATGGCGTCAAATTCGGTGAAACCTGACGGCCTTAGGGCGCAAGGCAACGCCGAGCCAAGCCCGGCTACCGGGAAGGTGTAGAGACTAGACGGCGCCCGCCTTCAGGCCATCGGCCCATGGCGAAGGCATAGTCCAGGGAGTCCAGAAATGGACACAAACCGGAATCCTTTGGTCGTTGGTTCAAGTCCAACACGGCCTACCACTCTTATCGTCCGCCGCCCGTAGCTGCAGCAGTCGGCTGGGCGTTGTCTGAGCCTTCGGGCACGTAGACCATCGAGCCATCTTTCATGCGGTAGGCGATGCCGGCTTTTTGGCCTTCGCCTTGGCCGATCTGGCCGCTCGATTTGTAGTGCTCGATCTTGTCGCCCTTTTTGATGATCATCTCCATAGAGGGCTTGCCAGGGTCGGTGATGACGGTGATGTCTTGCTTGGCAAACGGGCTGAGCAGCGGGTTTTGTGCCACGGTGATGAGCAGCGCTGCGATGATCACCAAAAAGATGTCGATGAGGTTGACGACCGAGAGGATGGGGTCGTCGGATTCGCTTTCGTCGAGAAACTTCATGCTGCGGCCTCAACTTTGATGGCGGGCTCGATGGGGGTGATGGCGGCCGGGCTGGCGGTTGCGGGCTTGAGCTTTGCGCCGGCGCTGGTTTGTGTGCCCAGCCAGGCAAGTTCTTCAGCCATCCAGCGGCGTTGCACCGAGACGATCCAGTAGGTGATGGCTGCTGCGATGAGCGCCAGGATCACGGCCGAGAAGGCGACGGTGAGGTTGTCTGACACTTGCGCGAGGTTGCCGTCAGATAGCCCTTTGAGTGCCGGGCCCATGGGGATCATGGTGGCGACGAGGCCGAGCATGGGCGCCACGCGGGTGGCGATGCGCGGCAGCTCGAGCAGCTTGTGGGCTTTGACGTCAAGGTCGTCGGCGCTGGCGTTGGTGTGCTCGCGAGCCCATGCCACGAGCGGAAAGCCGCGTGGTTTATCGAACGAGATGGTGCCGCTGCGGCGTTGCCAGCCTTGCACGCAAAACGCGCCCAGGGCATAGAACGAATACAGAAACAGCACGGCGATGGCAACCAGCATTGGGATCAGAAAGATCTGACCGGTTTGATACATCAAAATTTCGAGCGTGTGGCTCATGCGGGACTCCTGGTAGTGAAAAACGGAAACCGGATGGCGCTGGCGGACGATTGACGCCACGCGCCAGCGAGGGTGGGGGCTGCGATCAGGGCCAGTGCCGTGATGAGCAGCGTTGGAAGGTCGGCAGCTGCGGTTGTGCTGGCCGATTGCTTTTCGAGACGTTGGCCTTCGATTTGCGGTGGTTGAGCCGCCATCTTGTCGGGTGATGGTGCGATGAAATCGAGCCCGTAGCCGGCGCTTTTGAGCTGCTCGACGAAGGGCAGCACTTTGTCGTTCATGGGGCGAAAGTCGTGGCGCTGTATGGCGGCTTCGACGACTTCGACGAGCTCTTTGAGCGTGGCACTGTCGGCCTGCCAGTAGCCCTTGCGGTTGGCTTCGAGCATGCGCTCGGCGATTTGTGCGAGCGCACGCGGGTTTTGGTTTTCGAACCATGCGCGCGTGCCGAGTTTGAGTTTGTCGCGGACGTAGACGTCGTGAAACTCTTGCCATTGATCGTCTCTCACCGTGGTGGGATCAACAACCTGCCAGCCCCAGAAGTTTTCAACCGAATCCAGCACGTTGAGGGTGCCCGAGTAGCCCTGATCGCGCTGCGCAGTGATCCACTGCGGATGGAACTGGCGGCCTTTGAGTTCTTTGGCCATGAAACGGGCGGTGGGCTCCATGGCCGGGCGGTTGGCGTCGCGCAGGTTGGCGATCAGGCTGTCGGGTGTTTTGCCTGAGAGGTTGCGGATGGCCAGCGAGAGTGCACCGAAGTAGCCAAAGGGGTCGTCTGAAGTGAGCAGGCCGTAGAGGTTTGAGGTGCGCGAGAACATCACTGCGTCAGCACCAACAAGGTTTTTTGCGTAGAGATCAAGGCCGGCCCGTTTTTCACCCCAGTGTTTTTCATCGGTGCCGAAGTAGTAGCCCAGGCGCTCGAGGTAGTTTTTGGCGATCTTGTCGTCTTTGTCCCAGGTGTTGGATGCCATGGCGGTGTCAGAGACGCCGTTGCCGTATTGGCCCACTTGGCTTGAAAACACGCGTACGGTCGAGAGCACCTGTGCCTCTTCGCGGGCGAGGCCCTGGTTGATGAGCGAACCGCGCAGCGCGAGCATGTTGCGTCGCACGAAGTTGTTGTCTTCGTCGAGCTCGGCCACTTTTTGCGCCGCTTCGGCCAGCCTTTTTATGGGGCCTGGAAAGGTGTCGCGATAGAGCCCGGTAACCGAAATCACCACATCGATGCGCGGGCGCTTGAGCTCGGCAGCAGGGATGATTTCGACATCGACGATGTCGTCGCGGCCCATGTTGCGTGCAGCCTGCATGCGCGGCAGAAAGGGAATTTTGGCTTTGGTGCTTGCAGGCAAACGTTGCGCCAGTGCGAGCAGGCGATCACCGGTGATGGTGTTGGCGGCAGCGTTCGATATGAACGAGGGCATCGCTTTGAGCTTGCTGCGGATCATGTCGGCAACTTGCTGGTTCATCACGCCGCCTTCGTTCCAGATCGGGCGCACCCCCATGAGCGCGAGGATCTGTGCTTCCATCACGCCGAAATGGCGCATGGTTTCGAGCGACCAGAGGTTGAAGACCAGTTTTTCGGGGTAGCGACCGTGCTGTTTTTTGTAATCTTCAAGGGTTTGTTCGGCGAGCTTGCGACCGGTTTCATAGGCTGTTCGGGTGGGGACTTTGGCGGGGTCGAAGGCATACATGTTGCGGCCGGTGGGCAGCAAATCGGGGTTGCGCACCACGTCGCCGCCGTAGCCGGTGGCGATGTAGCGTCCTTCGAGCCCCGACAGCAGGCTGCCGAGTTCGTCGCTTTGGCGAAACCTTTGGTAGTGAGCGCGTGCGGTGTCAAGCCAAGGGCGTAGCACAGCATCGACACGGGTGTCTGGCTTGCCGTCGATCACGTGATCGGCCAGCAGCCGGGCAGCGTTTGATTTCGCAAAGGTTGTGTAATCGCGTGCCTGAGCGGCGTCGGGGCCGTCGGCAGCGATGAGAAAGTCTTTGCCCAGCATCAGGGCCAGGGTGGACACCATGTGTTCGTGTTTGGGCAGGCTGCCCAGCGTGTGGTTGCCCAGCG
The DNA here is from genome assembly GCA_964618825.1 of uncultured Aquabacterium sp. GTDB lineage: Bacteria > Pseudomonadota > Gammaproteobacteria > Burkholderiales > Burkholderiaceae_C > Aquabacterium. The sequence goes on along the minus strand of CAZUCW010000016.1, from coordinate 20,636 downwards.
GTTGGGCCTGGTTGGACAGGCTCATCAGAAAATCCTGCAGCGCAGCGATGAAGCCTGCACGGTCGCGGCGCGCGCGGGCTTCATCCCAACCCATGTCTTTGTGCAGTTGGGCGGCCACTGCTTTTTTCAGGATGCTCTGATAAGCCTGTTCTTTGATTGATTCGACGCCGGCAGATTCGTGTTCGTTGATGAGACGCACGATGTCGCTCATGTCGTTGAAGGTGCCGGTGACAGCAAAGGGTGGCGTGAGATGTGAGATCAACACGGCGCGCCCACGGCGTTTGGCCTGAATGCCTTCGGCAAGGTTGTCGGCGATGTAGGGATAGAACACCGGCGTGTCGCCAACGATGAGGTAGGGGTCGTCGAATACCGATAGGCCGCGCTCTTTGCCTTTGAGCCACTCTTGCGTGCCGTGGGTGCCCAGGTGCACGAGCGCATCGATGCCAACGCGTTCGCGCAGCCACTGGTAGGTGGCGAGGTAGGGATGGTTTACGGGGATGTTGGTGTCGTGATAGAGCGCGGCGTCGTCGCGGTAGTTGCCGTTTTCTGAGCGGCGAGGTTGCGGCAGGATGACGGTGTTGTTGCCCGACAGCATGCGTGTGATCACGAAGTGGCGTTTGCCGTTGTGCATGATCGTCATGCTGCTTTTTTCGGGCGGCCCCCATTGTTTTTCGATGCTGGCGCGCACGGGTTGGGGCAATCGGTCGTACCACCTGCGGTAGGCCGATACGGGCCAGAGTTCGGCGTAGCCGTCTTTGATGAGCGCGCGTGCGGTGTCGGGCACGTTGTCGCTGTACCAGGGCTTGAGCATGGCCCAGGCTTGGGTTTCGAAGAACTTTGCGTCGTGTGGCTCGGTGCGGTAGCCGCGTTTTTGCAGGGCTTGCGTGAGTGCGGCCAGCGATTTGGGGATATCAAGAAATGCTGCGCCGAGGTTGGATACGCCGGGGGGGTAGTTGTAAAAGAACACGGCGATTTTTTTGTCGACGTTGGATCGCGTGGCCAGGCGCGCCAGGTTGGCGGCTTTGCCAGCCAGTGCGTCGAGCTGCTCGCCGATCACGTCCATGCGTTTGGTCTGGGCGTCTTGTGCGGCCACGATCAGGGGATCGGAAAAACCGATGATCTCGGGCATCACCAGCGTCATGGGCACCTGGGTGAGGTGAATGCCCGAGGGGTCTTTTTGCCACACGTCGGTTTGGCCGTCGCGGTAGTGCAGTGCGTGCAGGATGGGCAGCCCGATTCGCGCTGCCTGGGTGCGGATTTTTTCGGCCTCCATGATCATGGCCTGGTGCGTGATGATCACTTGCGCCAAGGGCTTGCCGTTGGACATCACGAATTTTTCGCCCAGGTAGTCTTTGATGATGTCGCTGTAGTAGGGCAGCACGGCAAGCCCGCGTTTTTCGAGGGCTCGGATGGTGGCGTCGATGGGGGCAAGCGAATCGGCAGCCAGGTGGTTGCGGTGGAAGATCACGGCCACCGTGGGTTGGCCAGCTTGGATCGGGCGCCACTTGAGATAGTGCGCGGTGGTGTTGAACACGAGGCTGGGGGCGTCGGGGTGGTAGAGCGCTTCTTGTGGAAACAGAATTGGCGGCTCGATGGCGCCTTGTGCCTGCAGCAGCTGCACGCGCATGAATTGCACCAGGCGGCGGAAGTTTTCTCGACCGCCGTTTTCGAGATAGAGGTGCACTTCTTTTTCGATGCCTGCCGGCGCGTTTTGCGTCAGTGGGGTGCCCGGTAGGCCGGCGGCCACTGCGTGCAGTTGTGGGTTGCGGGCCACGGCAGGGCCATATTCGGCAGCGAGGGTGGCCAGTGTTTCTGGCCCCGCGAGCGAATCGAACACCACGACGCGGTAGGCGCCAAATGCAGCCGCCGCCGCTGCGGGTTTGAGCTCGTCTGCAAAACGGTATTCGACGCTGAGCCCCTGCTCTTGTGCTGCACGGGCAATGGCGGCGTATTTGGCCTGCTGCGAGGGCTTGCCCATGGCCGGTGAGAAGAACAGCACTTTGTCATTGGTGCGGGTGTTGGCGTGCGCGTGCCCGGGCATGAGCGCTGACACCAAAGCCGATAGCACGACGATGCTGAGCGCGGCGGCGCGTGGGCTTAAAGCCGCTTGCCGAGGCTGGCGCCACTGACGCCACGCGCCAATCCCCAGCGTAACGACGACGAGCCAGACGGTGGCCAGTTTGGCAAGGATGTCGATGGTGGCTGAGGGTTCGGTTTTATCGGTTTTATCGAGCCGCATGCCTTGCACCACAGGTGGCGGCGGGGTGGGCTGCGGCTTGGCGGCCTCGGGCTGGGCCGGGCTGGGGGGAGGCGTTGCAGGCGTGGCAGCAGCAGGGCGTGCGCTGGCCGGGGCGCTCAGGCCGAATCCCACATGTTGTGCAAAGGCGGCGTTGTCGGTTTTGACATCAAAGCGCTGTGCAAGCTCGCGGTAGCGCTGCTTGAGCTCGGCCACGGTGGCATCGTCGGTCTGCCAGTAGCCTTTGCGCTGGGCCTCGAGCATGCGCTCAATGGTTTGCGCAAGGGCGTGCGGGTTTTCGCGCTCAAACCAATCTTTGAGGCCGAGTTTGTGTTTGTCGCGCACGTAGACGTCGACCAACTCTTGCCATTGATCGTCGCGCACGATTTCGCGCGCCACTGCCGTCCAGCCCCAGAAGTTGTTGGTGGCGTCGAGCACTTGCAGTGTGCCGGCGTAGCCTTCGGCCATCAGGCCTTTGATGTAGCCGGGGTGAAACTGGCGGGTGGCGAGCTCTTTGGCTAAAAACTGCGCGGCGCCTTCGACCTTGCCTGAGCCGGATCCGCGCAGGTTTGAGATGTAGAGCTCGGGCGCTTTGCCATCGAGATGGCGCACGGCCAATGCAATGCCGCCGAGATACTGGAAAGGATCGTCGGTGGTGAGCATGCCGTAGAGGTTGGAGGTGCGTGAGAGCACTGCACCCTCGGTGCCGCGCAGATGTTCGGCATAGAGGTTGATGTTGGCGACGCCGCCGGCGCCGGCGCGGCCCCATTCTTTTTCGTCGGGGCCATAGGCGTATTGCATGCGCGAGAGGTAGAGCTGGGCGAGTTTGCGGTCGCCTTCGTCTTTGCCCTTCCAGGTGTCGGTGGCCAGCGCGGCATCGTCCAGCCCGGTGCCGTAGTTGCCTTGCTCAGACGAGAAGATGCGCGTTTGGCCTGCGCGGCGCGCAGCCTGGGCATCAACGCCACGGGCTTCGAGCTGTGCAGCGATGCGCTGGGCGTTGCGTGCCACGGGGTTGTCGGCTTCGGCATCGGCTTGGGCGGCCAGGCGGGCGGCTTCGGCCAGCCACTTCATGACATTCGGAAAGTGATCGCGATACAGCCCGGTGGCCGAGAGCACCACATCAACGCGCGCGCGGCCCAGCTGATCCCGGGGGATGAGTTTGACGCCGGTGACGCGCCCGCCTGCATCCCACACGGGCTCGACGCCCATGGCCCAGAAGGCTTGGGCTTCGAGGATGCCGCTGTGGCGCATGGTTTCGACCGACCACAGCGCCATGGTGAGCTTTTGTGGTGTGCGGCCAGTTTGTGCGCGGTGCGTGGCCAGCAGCTGGTTGAGTGCTTCTTTGCCTGCAGCCCAGGCTTGCGGTGTGGGCACGCGCGAGGGGTCGAAGCCGTAGAGGTTGTGGCCCGTGGGGTAGGCGTCGGGGTTTTTGATCGGATCGCCGCCGTATGAGGTGGGGATGTGCTGGCCCGCGAGTGCTGCCAGCAGCGCGGGTTGCTCACCGGCGGCACCGAGGTGCGCATACCACTGGCGGGCTTGGGTGATGCCGTCGCGCAGCGCAGGGGGCAGGCCATCGGTGGGCGCGCCATCGATCACATGTTGGCGCAGCAGGCGATAGGGCGCTGTGGTGGCGAGTTGGTCGTAGTTGCCCACGAGGGCTTCGTCGAGATCTTGTTGCGGCGTGCCGGTGTGGGCGGCGGCGGCCTCCCAGAAGGCGCTGCCCAGCATCAACAGCACGGTGCCCAAGCGGTGCGCTTCGCGCGGTGCCGTGCCAAAGGTGTGCAGGCCTTGCGGCTGTGCGGTTTGCGCCAACTCGTGCAGGTGGTTGTGCAGGGTGTCGATGAAGGCATTGAAGTCGCTGTCGATGCGTGCGGCGCTCCAGCCCATATCGCGGTCGATGTGCTCGTGGCGCACGTTGGCCAGCAGATCAGCGCGCAGTTGGTTTTTGACGGCACCGTCGTCTTGCGCGATCCAGCGGTGCAGCAGATCGTGAATGCGGGTGAGCGCATCGTGCAGGCCTGCAGGCGCAAAAGGCGGTGTTTGGTGGCTGATGGTGACGGCACGGCCGCGTCGCTTGGCCTGAATGGCTTCGCCCACGTCGTCCACGATGTAGGGGTAGACCACCGGCACATCACCTACCGCGAGCATGGGTGCGTCGAACACCGACAGGCCGCGCTCTTTGCCGGGCAGCCACTCTTGGGTGCCGTGCGTGCCGTAGTGAACGATGGCGTGATCGCGGCGCGCCAGCAAGTAGGTGGCGAAATAAAAGTGCGAAGGGCCGGCTTTGGTGGAGTGGTAGATGGCTTTTTCTTTGTCTTCCCAGCGTTCGCCGCGCGGCGTTTGGGGCAGGATCGTGATGTGCCCCAGCTTGAGCCGTGGCACGGCAAATACCGCTTGGCCGTTGTGTTGCACCACGAATGATGAGCGCTCAGGCTCGCCCCAGCGCGTGATCATGCCGTTGCGCACATCGGCGGGCAGTGCGTTGAACCAGCGGCGGTAATCGGCCACGGGCACGGGCTCGGCCAAGCCATCGCGCAGCAGTGCGGTGAGGGCACGGTTGTCGTCTGCGGCTGCGTAAAAAGGTGCAAGCAGGCGCTGCAACAACAGCGTGAGTTCATGATCGGTGGGTGTTTCGGTGCGATAGCCCGCACCGTGCAGTGCAGCCAGGCTGGCGGTGAGGCTCTTGGGCAGATTGAGAAACGAGGCCGAGAGGTTTTTTTCGCCCGGCGGGTAGTTCCAAAAAAAGATGCTCACGTGTTTGTCGGCGTTGGGCGTGCGCGCCAGCCGGGCCAGGTTGATCGCCTTGTTCACCATTGATGCTGTTTGGGCGGTGATCGGTATGAGCTGATCGTCGGCCTTGCGTGTGGCTGCAGCAATCTGAATATCGGTAACGCCGGCGTACTCAGCTTGCGCTACGTAAAACGGCACATCCATCAGCGCAATGCCGTTGGGGTCGGCAGCCCAGGTGGCCTCGTCGCCTTTGCGATAAGGCGTGGCCTGCACTACCGGCACGCCCAGCGCACTGAATTCGGCGCGGCGGCTTTCGGGGTCGAGCATCACCTGGGTGTTGATGATGGCGTCGGCCACCACGTGGCCATTGGGCTTGAGCATCGAGCTGAGCGCACCCTGCCCGGTGGCGGGGGCATACACCGTGAGCGGCAGCGCGCCGGCGGCCTCGATGCGTGCGATGAGATCGTCGATAAAGCCGGTTTGCTCAGAGATCACGTATTGCTGGTGGATGAGCACGGCCACCGTGGGCGGACGCCGTTCGGGGTCGACGCCCTTCCAGCGCAGATAGCTGCTGGTGTCGTTGAAGATGAGCTCAGGAGCCTTGGGGTGATAGATGCCGGTTTTCGGAAACACCCGTGGCCCGGGGATGCCCGCCGTCGATCGCCCCGCCAGTTGCGCCGCCAGCGTGCGAAAGAAGCCGTCGAAGTTGGCGCGCCCGCCGTTGGTGTAGTAGCCCACCAGGCGCTTGGCCACATCGTCGGGCAGGCCGCTCCAGATCGGATGCGCGTCGTAGAGCCACAGCTGCGGTGCGCGCAGCGCTGGCAGGGCGCGATGCAGCCGCGCCCGCACTTCGTCTTGCAGATAGCTGTCGACGAGCACCACATCGGCACCCTTGAAGAGGCTGCCATCCACATCGGCGGGTAGCCGATGCAGATAGCGCACATCAAGCGTTACGCCATGCGGGTGCGCCACTTCGGCGAGCATCTTGAACTTGCCTTGTGGCACGTTGCCGGTGGCGATAAACAGCACCTGCACGGCCAGCGCCGGCCCGGCGCACAGCAGCAAGGTGATGAGCGCCAGCAGGCGGCACAACGTTGATTTCATGAGGCGCACTCCGCCGATCAAAAATCAGCCTGCAGCGCAACGCTGAAGGTGCGGCCCGGTTGCGAATAAAAGTCGACCGCTGCCGGGTTGGCTGCGTCTGCCTTGCGGATGTCGCTCCACAACCAATACTTGTGATCGAAGAGGTTGTTCACCGCTGCCGTTAAGCGCAGATTGCGGCTGATGGATGCCCAGCCCGAGAGATCGAGCACGCCATAGCCCGGCGTGCGGAAGTAAGCGCCATCCACCGAATCATCGATGCGTGATTTGCGGGCCGCTGCGCGCACGCGGGCCTCGGCGCCCCACCCATCGGCCTCGCGGGTGAGGATCAGCCCCAGCCGTGTCGGCTCAACGCTGTTGAGCGGCTGATCGGTTTCTTGATTGGTGCCGATGGTGCGAGCCAGCGAGCCATCGAGATGCCAGCCGGGCGCAAACGCCCAGCCGGCACGCACTTCGGTGCCGTGGATACGCACCTTGTTGATGTTGACGGCCATTGAGGTGTTCGTGAGGCCGCTGATGCAGCGTGGATCGCTGGGGCAGCTGAGGCGAACGCTCTCGATGAAATCCTTGTAGCGGTTGTCGTACACCGCCACCTGAGCCCGCCAATCGCCGCTGGCCAGCTTGAGGCCCAGCTCGCCGCCGATGCCGGTTTCGGGTTTCAGATCAGGGTTGGGGCTGGTGCCATAGCCCAGCAAGCTGTTGCGGAAGGCGCCGTTGACCTCGTTGTAGTTGGGTGCGCGATACGAGCGCGACACTTGGCCGTAAGCGGCCACGGCAGGGCTGAAGCGCCACAGGGCCCCCAGTTTGGGCGACCAAGCGCCATCTGATTTTTCGACCGCCGAGCGATTGATTGCCGTGAGCACCGACTGCGCCAGGGCATCCACCTCGGGCTTGAGCGTGCGGTGGTCGTAGCGCAGGCCGGGGGTTAGCGACAGCGCGCCGCCAGCCAAGCCGCCAATCTCGTCTTGCGCAAACACGCCGATCGAGTTGGTGTGCCCGTTGGCAAAGTCGCGCAGCGGAAAACTGTCGCCCGCCAGCGTCTTGCTCACTGCCCCCGTGGTGAGGTTGTAGGCCGTGGCATCGCGAAACTCCACCACTTTCTGCCGCGACACATCCACCCCGCTCGTGATCATGTGGGTGTTGTCGCCAGCCTTGAGCCATTTGTCGAGTTGCACGTTGGCGCCGGTGGTGTCCTGGCTGAACGAAAACGCCTGTTCAACCCGGCAGTTGTTGCCGCTGCCGCTGCTTGCCGAACAGCTCGATGAGGTGTTGGTGCGGCGTTGTGTGTTGCGGTTGCGGGTGTCGGCGTTTTGGCGATAGACCATGGCATGTAGCCGGTCGTAGAAGCTGTCGCGGGTTTTGTGTTCCCACTCCAGGCTGCCGCGCAGGCGCTTGGCGTGATCGTCGCCATCCGTGCGGGTGACGCGGGGCAGGCCGCTTGAGAGGCGTTGCACATCGGTTTCGCTCCAGGTGTCGCGGCCTTCAAGGCTGGCTGTGATCTTGTGGCCGGCAGCGGGGCGCAGCACAAACTTGGCGAGCACGCCCTGATCCTCGATCGATTGAGGATTCGGGCGCGTGCGCGTGGTCGAAATCGTGTCGACCGTGCCTTGGTTATCGGTTTCGTTGGCGCGCGCCATCGACAAGCCCAGCATCAGCTCGCCCGTGTCGAGGCGGAATGCGCCCAGCGTTGTCAGGCGGCGCTCGTCGTTGGCGCCCAGATAGCTGGCGCGCACGCGGGCTGCGGTTTTCTTCTCGGCACCCAGCAAATCGGTCGGGTCGAGCGTTAAAAAGCCGATCACACCGCCCATTGCATCTGAGCCATACAGGCTTGATGCCGAGCCACGCACCACTTCAACGCGCTTCAAGAAGTCGGGCACCACACTCAGGGGCGTGCTCAGCGTGAAGTTGGTCGGGCCGCCACCGTTGTAGTAATCGGTCAAACGCACGCCATCTACTTGCTGAACCACGCGGTTGTCTTCGAGGCCGCGGATGTTGGGCCGCGTTGCGCCAAAGCGTCGGGCATCGCGCGACACGGCCAGATCGGGCTCATCAGCAAAAAGATCGGACGTGTTGCTGGGCAAGCGGCGATCGAGCTGCTCGCGCCGGGTGCTCGTTACGGTGGCGGGCACATCATCAGCTTCTGCCTCATAACGTGTGGCGGTGACCACCACGTTGCGCAATTCGGTGTCTGCTGCGTTGGCCCAAGCCAGGCCAGGCAGGGTGGGGGCACACAGGGTGGCGAGTGCCCATGCAATGCGGGTGCGAGAGAACGTTTGAGCCTTCATTCGAATACCTTGGGCTTGTTATAAAAATCCAGAAAAGCAAAAAGCCTGCTGCCTCGACCCCGGTGGGTCTTGGTGGCTGGCGTCGAGGCCGATGGGTCGCGCAGTGGCAACGCAACTGCGGCTTGCACCGTGTGCGCTGTTTTTTATTTCGTCAGGATCAGCTTGTTCTCGCGCGTGATGCGCAGCAGATACACCTGATCGGCATGGGCGATGCGCAGCAATGGGCCGCCGCCGCTGAACAGCGAGGTCGAATCGACCATCGGAGGCAGCGCAGCGGGCGCATCGTTGCGGCGGCCGGGGTAGCGCGAATGCCGTTTGGGCGCGAGGCCGGCAACGGGCGTTTCGGCTGTGGCGGCCGCGTTGGCGCCTAATGGCGCCAGGGTGTCACTGAGGGGCGTTTGCATGGTCGGGGTCTCCTGAGGCAGTGGCAAATCGCAGACGGGTCAGGCCAGCCTGACGCGCCGCACCCAGCACCCGCGCCACGTGTTCGTAGTCGGTGTGTCGGTCGGCAGATAAGTGCAGTTCGGGTTGAGGGGTGTGTGCGGCAGCCTGTTGCAGCTGCGCGGGCAGGGCGTTTGCATCCAGCGTCTGGCCGTTCCAAAACGTTTGCCCCTCGGCATTGAGCGTCAGGCGCACCACATCGGGCCGTTGCTCCGCGGGCGTGCTGGCAGCGTGCGGCAGATCCACCTTGATCACCTGGCTGAGCAGCGGTGCCGTCACCATCATCACCACCAGCAGCACGAGCATCACGTCCACCAGCGGCGTGGTGTTGATCTCGCTCATCGGTGCAGGGGCGCTGTCGCGGGCAAAACCTCCGATGGCCATCACGCAGCCTCCGCCAGAGGCGCTGCGCGCCGGGGGGTGTTTGAGACAGCGGTTTTGCTCAGGGGGCGGCCCACCGTGAGGTAAGCATGCAGATCGTGCGCAAAGGCATCGAGATCAGCCAGGCGTACACGGTTGGCGCGCGTAAAGATGTTGTAGGCAAACACGGCGGGCAGCGCCACCGCCAAACCCAGCGCCGTCATGATGAGCGCCTCGCCCACCGGGCCGGCCACCTTATCAAGCGAGGCCTGCCCGGTGGCGCCGATAGCCACCAGTGCGTGATAGATGCCCCACACCGTGCCAAACAGCCCCACAAAAGGCGCCGTGGCCCCTGTGGTGGCCAGCCATGTCAGGCCGTTTTCGATTTGTGCTTGCGTGCGGGCATATTGCTGACGCAACGCACGCTCGATCTGCTCAGATGCATCAAGCCGGCTGGCCAGATCGGGCGTGCGGTCGCAATGCTCGGCGCAGCGCTGCCCCTGCTCGGCCAGTGCATAAAACGGCCCGCTCTCGAGTTGAGCGATCCCTTCGCCAAACGTTTGTGCGCGCCAGAACGATTGCGCCGAAGCCGCTGCACGCCGCAGCCGCCAGCCATCCCACGCCTTGGCCAGAATCAAATACCACGACACCACCGACATCACCACCAGCGTGATCAGCACCACGCGGGCCACGTCGTCGCCGCCGGTCCACACATGCCGCAAGGCATCCATCGCGTTCATACAACTACCCTTCGAGATTGAAAGTGATTGGCACCGTTACCCAGCTCTGCACCGCTGTTTCGCCCTGCCGTGCTGGCACGAAACGCCAGCGTTTAACGGTTTGCAGCGCTGCGTCGTCAAGCCGTGGGCTGCCAGAAGATGTTGCGATGGCCACCGAATCGGGCAGCCCTTGCGGCGTTACCGACACCCGCAGCAGCACCTTGCCCACTTCACCCATGCGGCGCGCAAAAGCCGGGTAAGCCGGCTTGGGGTTGTGCAGATAGTCGGCATCAAAGCGTGCCGGCGTGATGTGGGGTGAGATGCGATCGGCGCTGGGCAACTCATGGCGCGCAGGCATGGCCGTTGCAATGGCGCTGTCTTGAGCCGGCGTCGCCGTGGGTTTAAAAACCGGCGGTTCGGTTGACACAGGCGTGCTGTGCGCAGCCACGGGTATCGGCTCGGTGGGGGCTTCAGGTGGGGGCGTGCTGGGTTGTGCAGCGGGGGCGTGGCGCATCACAGGCGTTGGCTGCGCCACGGGCGCCGGCTCAACGTGGCGCATCGGCTGGGCTGGGGCAGGCACGGGTTCCAGCGGCGAGATGTCTACCACCACCGACGGCGCATCGATCAACGTGGCCGGCGTGATGGGCGCATGCTGCGCCATCCAGCCCGCTGCGGCCAGATGGCCGCCCACGGCGACCGAAACCAGCAGTGCGCGTCGAACGACGAGATGGCCTGCAAATGTCAGATCGTGTGATGAATCAATGGCAAGTGACGACATAACCTTGTGTGCGAAAGCTGGCATGCTGTGGCTGGCCGTTCACAGGGTGGGCGAGTGCGGCAGGTGCAACGCAGGCGGGCAGCAGCAATTGCGCCTCGCCTTCGAGCGCATCAATCAGCTCTTGGGCATGGGCTCGCGTGTGGGCATCGACCTCAGGGGCATTGGCCACGCGATCAAGCAGCAGCGCACACAAATGAGCTGAGCGCCGGCAGCCAGTTTTGATCGCTCGCGCCAGATGCGCCATGGCACCCGCAAGCTCAGGGCTCAAAGAGGATTCGGTGGCAGCATTCATCGCAACACCTCATTCATTGAATGAGAATGATTATTATTTGATCAATGAGCGATGTCAAGCTGTCGGCGCGCCCATTCCATTAAATAAATACAAATGAGATCGATTGTTGTTGGCTTTATCTGGCATAGAATGCCGGTTTTTTGCTGGCAGCCTCTAGCGTTTTTGGGCCTGATCGACAGGTGGTGTGTTGATGATGTTGTCTGTGGTGCTCGGGCTGGTGTTGATTTCTGCGCTGTCGATGGCGCGCAGCGTGCCGAGGGCCATGCCGCGCTGGCAGGGCTGGCGCGCCTGGGGCGGCTGTGTGGCGCCGCTGTGCTTGGCCGGTTGGCTGCTGGCGCGTGAACACACGGTGTTCGTTTCTGTGCTGATGCTGTGGGTGTGGTGGATGCCGTTGATGGCGCTGGTGGTGTGCCTGCACGCGCGCCGGGCTCAGGGGGCACAACGGGCACAGCACAGGCAGCCTCTCGCCCATGAGGGTGCCAAGGGGGCGGCATGAACCGCGCCGCCCGCACGAGTGATCAGGCGCTGTTGCAGCTCAGCCTGGCCGGGTTGGTGGCCGGGTTTGTGTTTGCCATTGGCAGCAGTGGGGTGATCGCGTTCGGCCTGGGGCTGCTGGGTGCAGGTGCCACGCGGGCGCAGTTCACGATGTGGGTGGTGTTGCCGCTGTGGCTCACGGTGTGGGCTTGCGTTTATCGCGCCCGCTCGGTGGGCTCGGCATGGCGCAGCCTGATCGTGGCCAATGCTGCGGTATGGGGGTTGTGGTTCGCGATGACGCAGTTGGGTTGACGCGATGAAACTGATCCACATCTATAAACGCCTGCACACTTGGGTGGGGCTGGCTTGCGGCATCTTGCTTTTCGTGGCTTTTTATGCCGGTGCGTTCACGATGCTCAAGCCTGAGGTCGAGCGCTGGGTGGGCGCAGCAGCGGCGCCCGATATGCCGCGCTCAATGGCGCTTGATGCGCTGGTGGACGGTTTGCGGCACCAGGCTGCACAGGGTGGCCCGACGCTCGATACGTTGAATGTCGAGTTCGATGAGCATGCACCCGGGCAGGCGCGTGCCCATCAAATCAATGGTGACGGCTTCAGCCGGATGTTTGGGCAAGATGCGCAGGGCCGTCTGGTGGGCGCCGTGGTGCGGGGTGGTGGCGCGGGCGTTTTTGTGGATGAGCTGCATCGGCGAGCCGGGCTGCCCTTGCCGAGCAATTGGGCCGAGCCGCTGGTGGGGCTGGTGGCCATGCTGTATGGGTTGGCCATTGTTTCGGGTGTGGTGGTGTTGTGGCCGTCGTTGGTGAAAGATTTGTTGACGCTGCGCCTGGGCGCCAATCTCAAGCGTTTTTGGATGGATGCACACAACGTGCTGGGTGTGATCGGCCTGCCGTTCCATTTGGCCATTGCGCTCACAACTGCCGGTTTTTGTTTGCACGATGTGGTTTACGACGTGCAAGATGCCACGGTGATGGCTGCTCAACAAAAGGCCCGCGCAGTGGGTGGCCAGGCACCCGGGGGCGATGCATCGCGCAAAGCGGGTGCATCCACGCTGTTGCCGGCCAGTGCGCTCATTGAGCGGGCGCGCGCTTTGGCGCCAGATTTTTTGGCCACCTTTATGCAATACCGGCAGGGGCCGGGTGGGCGGTGGGTGGTGCGCATCGGGGGTGAAGTGCCCCAGGCGCATACACGCAGCCCACGTGCGGGATACCTCGTGATCGATGCAGCCAGCGGCGTGCCTGTGCCCGGGGTGAGCTTGCTGCCGCGTTTGCAAAACAATTGGGACGCCTCATTGGCCGGCATCTTCGCCCTGCACTTTGGCAGTTTTGGCGGCTGGCCGGTGCGGGTGGCTTATGTGTGTCTGGCCCTCATGGGGGCAGCGTTGTTCTACAGCGGCAACCTGTTGTGGATCACATCGAGGCTGGCGCGGCCGGGGCGCGCTGGGGCCACCGCACAGGTGCGCCAACCACAGGCGGTGCGCATCACCGCAGCGCTCACCGTGGGCTTGTGTGTCGGCGTGGCGTGCGGCCTGCCGTTAACGCTGGTGGTGATGCGCTGGTGGTCGGGGCTGGGGACAACAGTGCTGCCGATGGGGCTCACGATGGTTTTTTATGCGGTCGTGGCGTTGTCGGTGTTGGTGGCCTGCCTCAAGGGGGCGGCGTTGTCGGGCGAGTGGCTATCGCGCTTGGCTGCATTGAGCACCTGGGCCATTCCTCTGAGCACAGCCCTTGGCCCTTGGCATGGGCGATCGTGGTTGCACCACGCCAATGATCCGTCGCTCGGGTGGCTCGATGGGTTGGCCTTGATCGGCGGCGCGCTGTGGTGGTGGGTGGCCGCCCGCACCCGCCAGCGGCGCCTCTCGGGTGATCCGCACAGTGTGTGGGCGCAGGCAATGCCGCAGCACCTCAGGCGTTCACCTTGAACCGTGCCACCACCGTGCTCAGGCGCTGCGATTGATCGCGCAGGCTTTCGGCGGCGGCAGCGCTTTCTTCGACCAACGCAGCGTTTTGTTGGGTGGTTTGATCGAGCTGTGCCACCGCTTGCCCCACCTGATCGATGCCGCGTGATTGCTCTTCGCTGGCCGCGCTGATCTCGCCAATGCAATCGCTCACGCGACGCACGTGTCCCACCAGATCGTGCATGGTCTTGCCAGCCTCAGCCACGAGCGACGACCCACTGGCTACCGTTTCAACACTCGTGCCGATCAGGCTCTTGATTTCTTTGGCCGCGTTCGCACTGCGCTGCGCGAGGTTGCGCACCTCGCCTGCCACCACAGCAAAACCGCGCCCTTGCTCGCCGGCGCGGGCGGCCTCAACAGCAGCGTTGAGCGCCAGGATGTTCGTCTGGAACGCGATGCCATCGATCACCCCAATGATCTCGGCAATCTTGCGCGAGCTGGCCGCAATCTCATCCATCGTGCCCACCACTTGCGATACCACCTGCCCGCCTTGCGCTGCGGCGTCGCTCGCCCCCGAAGCCAGCTGATTGGCCTGCCGTGCCGTGTCAGCGTTTTGCTTCACGGTGGCGGTGAGCTGCTCCATCGATGCCGCCGTTTGCTGCAGGCTCGAGGCCTGCTCTTCGGTGCGCTGCGACAGATCCATATTGCCCGTGGCAATTTGGCTGCTGGCGGTAGAAACGGATTCAACCCCCGCACGCACCTCGGCCACCACCTCACGCAACGATTGCTGCATGCGCGCCACATTGGCCATCACGCTGCGGGTGTCGCCAGCACGCACGCTCACAGGCTGGCTGAGATCGCCTCCCGCCACACGCTCGATGGCTGCCGATACATCGGCTGGCTCGGCACCGAGTTGCCGTGTGAGATTGCGAATGATCGACAACGCCACCACCGCGCCTGAAGCCATGGCTGCCAGCGTGAGCACCACCAAGATCACGCTGGTGCGCTGCACCTCTTGTTTGGCTTCTTGCCCGGCGGTTTCGGCGAGCTGCCGCTGAAACGCCAGAAACTCATCGACCGTAGCAAAGTAGTGCTGTTGAGCGCTGAGCAAAGGCCCGAGCACCTCGGCGCCTGCCTGCGGCTGTTGGCCGGCATTGGCCAGCGCGATGGCCTGATCGAGATGCTCACTGAACACCGTGCGGGCGCTGATGATGCTCTTGAGCAGCTCTCGCCCGCGCGGCAGATTCACGATCTGATCCAGCTCGGCATACAGCTGGGTGTTGCGCTTGCGGGCTTCTGCGATACGCGCCAGCCCAGCCTTGCGCTGCTCGGCATCTTGCGCGATCACCATGTTTTGCACGGCGATAACAGCCACGTTTTGCCAATATCTGACTTCGTTGAGTTTGCTGGTTTTAACCATGCGATCGTCAATGAGGCTGCTGATTCCGTTGCTCAACCTGCTGACCTTCGCATACGCCACCACGGCCAGCACCAACGCCAGCGCGCCCACCAGGCCAAAGCCCAGACTCAAGCGGGTTGAGACTTTCATGTTTGAGAAATTCATGCCTACACCTCGTCGTGTTTCGGGATGGGTATCCAAGGCATGTGATCGAACCCGCGTAGCGCCCACCAAACCGCACCCGGCGTTATGCACGCCTGCACATGGCGCCGCGTTGTGGCGCTAACGTGCAAATGAGGTGTGCAGGTGATGGCCATAAGCCACGAGAGCCCAAGACCTCATCGCCCTTGGTTGCAGTGCACCCGCTGACACTGCGCGCGAAGCCAAAACGGCAGCTTCTCTCTCAGGCATGAATGTCAAAGAGATGGCAAACCTCTGATCGCTCGATAAACAGGCCAAACCGCGGGCAGTTTTTGGTGGGGCGGACACAACGTACCCGGTGCCCAACGCGTGCTGCATCTGCGCAGCGTTGCCGGCACGCTGCAACCTCGAACACATGAATGGCCGATTCAAAGAGCAGGGCGATCATCAAAGAGCGGCGTGGCGATGGTCACCTGTCGCCTGTGCTTTTGATGGTGTTGGGGGTCACGACGATGTTTGTGCTGTTTTTATCCTCGATATTCGTATTTCACTCAAATGAGCTGGCTGCCCTCGTGTCGGTGCGCGCTTTATTTAGTGCGTATCGACCGGGGCGGGTGAACACCGCAAAACCGTTGCGAATGCCCGAAAGCCAAGCGCACGGAAATAAGTCTTTGGCAAATCGAACCCGCTGGCCGTTAAAAGCGATTCGGATTCGATCTCGTTGAGTGGATGGAAATCTTCAGCAAACCCTTTAAGCGCCGCATCTGCGGTGTCTTCTGGCAGCCCAAGCTCCATGCAGGCGCGCTTGTAGACACGCCATTCCCAAGCATCTTCAGGCGCCATCAAATCTGCCATCAACAAGAGCGCTCCCGGGCTCAAGCGCTCAGCGATTTCTTGAAGCAGACGCAGCTTGCGTCCGTCGTGTGGAACGAAATGCGCAACCAAAATCAGCAGCGCTGCGTCGTGGTTGTGCCCGCTGTTTAGCGCCTCCAGTGGGCCTGCGTGCAATTGCACGCGGTCAGCAATCCCTGCTTTGACAAAATTTTGTTGAGCCAGCGCCAGCATGTCGGGTGAAACATCCGCAGCGGTAAATTGCCAATCGGGGCGAGCCCGTGCCAGCCGCAGGATTTCCTGGCCCGTGCCGGCCCCCACGACAAGCACGCGTGCTTGCGCGGGCAATCGCTCAACCATTTGCGCTGCAGTCAGAAGATGCAGAAGTTCATATCCCGGCATGCGTTTGGGCATGCGTGTGTCGTAATCAAGAACCCCTGCGCCATGAAACCGTGGATTGATCGATTGCTCAGACACACCACACTCCCGAATGCCAACCGCCAACTCGTGGCTTACCGCCGGCGAAAACATCGTTTGTGAGAGGCTTCACCAGCACAGATCATTGATCTTAATGATTGTCACTCTCATCTGGCGGGCACTGCAACAACCCCTCTTCAGAGACGGTGTTTTTCCGGGCAAGCAGGCGCAGCGACATCGCTGATCGGCATGGCACTGCGGGCTGAGTGCGTCATGCCGAAGGCGGAAGAAACATCAGTGGTGGTGTGCAAAGCCAATCCACTCGCGGATGGCTGCTGCGACCTTCCCCATGGTTTTCTGAACCAGGGCAACCCCAGGGGGGAGCGTGGCTTCGTCAGCGGTTTCTCGGGCCTTCTGGTAGCGGGCAATTCCAAGGGCCCGCATCTCCTGCTCCAGGTCTAGTTGGTGAGCAACTTGGGGGGTAACTTCTAGGGATGTCATGTGTTTCTCCGTTGTGTTCAGAATCCGTAAGTGTAGTTACAAAAGCGGAACAAGAGCCCAGGGGTTGCCCCCGAGGCTCTCTATGTGTGTTCTTTTGGAGACGAGAAGAGTCCTGAAGAGAACTCTGAAAGTAAGAGAAGCGGCAGCTTCCTTCTAAAACTCACTGGACGTGAGTAACCGAAGGGTACTCATTGGGCTTCGCTTCCAATGGTGTCCACTTCGGAAAATGGACTAGGGTGTCCACTTCACTGGTTGGTCTACACAGGCGTAGCCTGCTTACAGGGCACTCAATGAGGACTCACAATGGGCTCAGCCAGAAAACAAAAAGGGCCCCGAGTGGGGCCCTTGTAGTGCTAACCTATTGATCTTCTTCAGGATTTCTGGCTCCCCGACCTGGACTCGAACCAGGGACCTGCGGATTAACAGTCCGTCGCTCTACCGACTGAGCTATCGGGGAATCGAGCCTTGAACTATAGCATGGCCTTTATGACATCTGCAAGTCGATAGCCAAAAAGATGCGCTAGGCAGAGGTTGGGGCGATGCCCAATCGCTGATGCAGTTGTGTGCTGGTGGTGGTGTATTGCAGTTGCACTCGGCGATCGGGGTGGACGATGGCTGCGGCGGCAAATGCAGCCAAGGTGGCTTCGTGGAAGCTGCACAGCAGCAGCTTGCGTTTGCCTGGGTAGGTGTTGATGTCTCCTACGGCAAAGATACCCGGTGTGTGGCTCTCGAACGTGGCAGCGTCGACCAGCACTTGTTTGCGTTCGAGGGCCACACCCCAATTGGCCAATGTGCCGAGTTTGGGGCTCAGGCCCAGCAGGGCAAAAATTGTGTCGCAGCGCAGCGCTTGGGTGTTTGCATCGGGCGTGGTGATGCGCAGCGCGCTCAAGGGGGCGTTGGTTAAAAGCGCATCCGATACCGCTGCGGTTTCGAAGCCTGTTGGTTGGCCTGCCACGAAGCGCAGGGCGCCGCTGGCAATGCGTTCTCGGGTGGCTTCGATCAGGGCCGTTTCAGCCTGAAACGCGTTGCGCCGGTGCACCAGCGTGACGCTGGCCGGTGGTGTTGTCAGGCTGGGGGCAGACCAACGCAGTGCGGCGCGCAAGGCAGCGTCTTCAGAGCCGAGGATCACGAGGTGTTGGCCGGCCAGTTGTTGCTCGGCAGGGCTGTCGGGGGGGGGCGCGTGGTAGCGCAGTTGTGAGCCTTCAAAGCGCTCGATGCCATCAACCTTGAGTTTGCGTGGCACAAAGGCACCCACCCCGGCGGCCACGATGATCACCTTGCAACGCAGTTGCAGGCCTTGCGCGGTATGCACGCCAAATCCACCTTGTGGCAGCGGGGCAATGTGATCGACTTCATGCCCCAGATGAAACGCTGCGTTGAACGGGCGGATTTGCGTGAGCAGTTGCTCAACGAGTTGCGCGCCTGTGCACATCGGCACGCCAGGGATGTCGTAAATGGGCTTGTCGGGATACAGCTCGGCGCACTGGCCGCCAGGGTGGGGCAGTGCGTCGATGATGTGGCACGAGATGTCGTGCAGGCCCAA
Source organism: uncultured Aquabacterium sp. (assembly GCA_964618825.1). Taxonomy (GTDB): domain Bacteria; phylum Pseudomonadota; class Gammaproteobacteria; order Burkholderiales; family Burkholderiaceae_C; genus Aquabacterium. The sequence continues at coordinate 2,476 of CAZUCW010000016.1, read as the reverse complement.
TTGAAAGACCTGAAACAGGCCCGCTGGGCCCGCCCCGATGATGACGGCGTCGGTGTCGAACGCGGGGTCGCTCACGGGGCGAGGGGTGCTGTGCAGGTGTGTGGTGGCCAGGCGTGAATCAGCGGATCAGCTGATCGAGCTTGTCGGTTTTATCGCGCCACTCTTCGGCTTCGGGCAAGGCGGCCTTGCGCTTGGTGATGCTGGGCCATTTTTTGGCCAGCTCGGCGTTGATCGGGATGTATTGCTGCTGGCTGGCCGGCACGTCTTCTTCGGGGAGGATGGCGTTTACTGGGCACTCGGGGATGCACACGGCGCAGTCGATGCATTCGTCCGGATCGATAACGAGGAAGTTGGGGCCCTCGCGGAAGCAGTCGACGGGGCAAACGTCCACACAGTCGGTGTATTTGCAACGGATGCAGGCTTCGGTAACGACGTGGGTCATGATCGGCTCGGAATGGTTCAGGTTGAAACAGTGATGCTGGCGGGGCGGACGCACAACAGGCGTCTCGCGTGGCTGGGCGGCTCGCCGCTACCCCAGGCAAACGGGCAATTTTAATGGGCGTGGCGGATGCTTATGTATTGACGAAGCGCAATCAAAAAGGCTTTGCAGAAAAGGTTTTTGGCAAGGGGCTGTGCCGCACATGCGTGGGGTGGGGCGGGCGGGTTTATGGATGGCTGCCAACGTCGGTGGCGCCTACGCCCACCACCACGGCAGTGGGGCGGCCGGCGTGTACGGCGCTGGCTTGCGCCAGGGTGGCAAGGGTGTGTTGGCTGTTGAGTTGATCGGCCCAGCCGGCACGTGAAACTGCGCTCACGGGGGTGTCGGCCGGCCAGCCTGCATCTTGCAGGCGCTGCGCCAGCTCACCGAGTTGTTTGCCTGCCATGTAGTAAACCTCGGTATCGGCGGTGCGCGTGGCATGTAGATCGCCGGTGCGCGTCATGGCGGTGGCCAGGCTCACGCTGCGGCCCACGCCACGTCGGGTGAGTGGGCGCTGGGTGCCTGCAGCGGCGGCCAGTGCAGCGGTAACGCCTGGCACCACTTCGCTATCGAGCCCGGCGGCTTTGACGGCAGACAGTTCTTCATCGAGCCGACCGAAGATGCTCGGGTCGCCACCTTTGAGTCGAGCGACGATGGGCGCATTGCGGGCGTGCTCAACGATCAAATCGTTGATTTGCTGCTGCATGCTGCCGTGAGCTTTGCCGTCGACAAAGCCGCGTTTGCCCACATCGACCCATGTGGCGTTGGGTGCGAGATCGCGCAGCGCCGGGTCGGCCAGCGCGTCAAATAGCACCACGTTGGCCGAGGCCAGCAGCCGGGCGCCGCGCACGGTGATCAAGTCGGCAGAACCGGGGCCGGCTCCAATAAAAATGACTTTGCCCATGGCGCGTTCTTGTTGCCTTTCGGTAATCGTCGAGGGTTGAGAAACTCAGGCGGCCTTTACCAACAGCGCGCCGCTGGTGCGGTTGGTGGTGGGATCGACAACGATCAAGGCGCCTCCTACGCGATTGTCCACGTAGGGCTCAACGGGCAAGGGCTGTTGCGTCTGAATTTGTACACGGCCAATCTCGTTGACGGCCAGTTCGTGCGCATCGGTGTCTTCGAGCGTGTGGATGTCGAGCCGGTTGTCGATCGAGGTGATGCGGGCCTGCACCCAACGGTTGCCGTGGCGCACCCAGTATTTGCGTCCCACCACGGCGGGCTCGGTGTCGAGCCAGGCGAGCGTGGCGGTGAAGTTGTCGGTGGGCCGGATGCCTCCGGGGGTGTGGATCCAATCGCCGCGTGAGATATCTACCTGCCGATCCAGCACGATGCCGGCAGATTGGCCGGCCTCGCACGCATCGACCACCAGCGCTGCGTGGCGCACTTCGGCCACGAGTGCTGTCTGGCGGCTCGGAAAGATCTGCACCTCATCGCCAGCCTTGACACTGCCATGGGCGATGCGCCCCCAGAAGGCACGGTGTTGATGGCCCGTGCCGGATGCGGTGGTTTCGCCTTCGCCCACGCTGTCGCGGGTGACGTATTGCACCGGGTGCAGCAAGGCGCCATCGTGGCGTTCGTCGCTCACGGGCAGTTGCTCAAGCACCTGCAGCAGCGTGGGGCCTTGATACCACGGCCAGTTGGCTGAAGGCGTGGTGACGTTGTCGCCACGCAGGGCCGACACGGGGATCACGCCGCGTGTGGCGATGCCGGCTTGCGCAGCAAAGGCTTCGAGCGACGCCTTGACGTTGTTGAATGCCGTTTCGGTGTCTTGCTCGATGGCATCGAGCTTGTTGATGGCGAAGACGATCGATGGCACGCGCAGCAGGTGGGCCAGCAGGCTGTGGCGACGGGTTTGCGCCAGCAGCGGCACGTGGGCATCGGCGGTGCGGGCTTTCCAATCGATCTTGGTGATGTCTACCAGCACCACGGCTGCGTCAGAGCCAGCGGCAGCGGTCACCATGTTGCGGGTGTACTGCTCGTGGCCCGGGGCGTCGG
>CAZUCW010000015.1:6950-42879 GCA_964618825.1 uncultured Aquabacterium sp. | reverse complement strand
CGCACCAGCCTGGGCACGCATGTGAGCAGCCATGCGCTGGATGCTGCGCGTGGCTTTGCACATTGGGCTGTTCTTTGATGGCACGGGCAACAACCAGGATTGGATCGAGCCCGGCCAAAGCCAATCGCAACTTGCAGGTTTCGCCAGCCGTAAAAGCTCACGCAAGTCGAGCCGAACACAACCCAGCAGAGTGCGTAGACGCTAAAACCGCCCGCCCCTCACGGCGGGCTTTTGCTTTGGCGCCACGCAAATGGCAAATGGCAAATCAGTTGGTGGGCAGTTTGGCCGGGGTGCGCGGATCGAGGTGGGCCTTGATGCCGCCGCTGAAGGTGCTGACTTCAAAACCGTGCTGCGCGAGGATGCGGGCGGCGAAGTAGCTCATCTTGCCGTAGGAGCACAGGGTGATGATGGGGCGGGTGCGGTCGAGTTGATCGAGCTGGGTGCGCAGCATGGGCACAGGGATGTTGATGGTTGGCACCGACACCGGATAGGCCTGAGCCACGGGCTGGGCGCGCACATCGAGCACCTGCACGCGTGATTGCTCTTGCGGGGTGGCGGGCAACGTGGCGGCAGTTTGCACAAGGCCGTCGCGCAAGTTGCATGCCGCAAAGCCTGCAAGGTTAACGATGTCTTTGGCTGCGCCGAACGGCGGCGCGTAGGCGAGCTCAAGGTGGCAGAGGTCGTCGACCGTCAGGCCGCCGGCGATGGCGGTGGCGAGCACGTCGAGGCGCTTGTCGACACCTTGATGCCCCGTAACTTGTGCGCCAAGCAGGCGTCCGGTATCAGGGGCCCAGAGAATTTTGAGGGTGAGCGGTTGCGCGCCCGGGTAATACGAGGCGTGGTGTTGATCGTTGACAGCCACGGTGTCGTAGCTCTGCCCGATGGCCTGCAGGCGTTTTTCGCTCCAGCCGGTGATGCCGGCCACGACATCAAAGGCGCGCACGATGGCCGTGCCGATCGAGCCCGGGTAGGGCCTCGCCCGATCAGGCATCAGCGCATGATCAGCCGCCACGCGCCCTTGCCGGTTGGCCGGGCCACCAAGCGGCACCGCCACGCGATGCTGGCTCAGCACGCGGTCGTGCGTGGACACGGCGTCGCCAGCGGCGTAGATGCTGGGATCAGATGTGCGCATGAACGCATCAACTTCGATATGCCCACGCGGCCCCAGCTGCAGCCCCGCAGCACGCGCCAAGGCGGTATCGGGCTGCACGCCGATGGCCAGCACGATGATGTCGGCATCAAGTGCTGTGCCTGAACGCAAACGACAGCGCACCGCCTCGGAGCCCAGCGGCTCGAAGCCCTCGACCGCATCCCCCAGGGTGAGCGCGATCTGGTTGATGCGCAGCTCGCTCTCAATCAGGGCGGCCATGTGGGCATCGAGCTGCGGCATCACCTGAGCCTGGGCTTCGATCAGATGCACCGACAAGCCTTTGTGGTGCAGTTGCTCGGCCATTTCGAGGCCGATGAAGCCGGCGCCGACAACGATGGCACGCATGCCGTTTTCGGCAGCGGCTGCGATGCCGTCCATATCTTGCAGATGGCGCAACACGCGGATGCTGGGGTGATCGATGCCGGGCCATGCCGGCTTGATCGGCGCAGCGCCGGGTGCGAGCATCAGCGTGTCGTAGGCAAGCCATTCGGTGGCGCCGGTATCGAGATGGCGCACGGCCACACGTTTGCCGACGCGATCAATCTCGGTGGCCTCGCAGCGCACGCGCACATCAAGGTTGAGCATCGCTTTGAGCGAGGCCGGCGTTTGCACGGCCAGCGCGGCGCGCGAGCCGATCTCGCCGCCAATGGCATAGGGCAGGCCACAGTTGGCAAACGACACATCGGAGCCGCGCTCGAGCACGGTGATCTGCGCCGCCTCGCTCAGGCGCCGCGCCCGCGCGGCAAACGACGCGCCAGCCGCCACGCCACCAATCACCAGAATACGTTGAGCCTGATTCATCACGATCCCCCACCCATCAAGCCTTGAGCGGCACGCGCACCACGATCAGGCCGCGCACATCACCAGGGCGGTAGCCGCGTGCTTTGTCGTTGGGGTAGTGCCGATCAATCACTGCTTTTACGTCGGGGGCGATATCGCTGCCATGCCCCACCTTGCCCAACTCAGGCATCACCATGGCTTTGTAGAGCACCAGCACGCGCCCTTCGGCGCCCTGCTCGATAAAGACGTTGCCCAGGCTGTCGGGCGATTCACCCGCTTCTTTGCGGGCTTGGGTTTCGGCGATGAAGCGGGTTTCGGCTTCAGAGGCCGCGTTGAGCGGATTGCGATTGCGCTCTGACACGCGCTTGATGTTTACGCCGTGTTTTTGTCCGATGGCCGTGGTGAGCTCTTGCGCCTGGGCATTGCACACCTCAACCGCACCGGCGGGCCCACGCTCTTGCAGGGCTGTTTTGAGGCGCGCCATCAGCGTCTCGGCCAGCTCTTTGGCCGCTGCCTTGGCGCGTTGTGCAGCCTCTTGCTCGGTAGGGCTCATGGATGCGAGCGCTGCCGGCTGAGGCGCCTGCGCTGAGGCCGGCACCAAAGCGGCCTCGATGGCATGGGCCGGCCCCACCAGCGACGACAGCCACACGGCGCAAGCAAGGGCAGAAACAACGGCAACGGCGTGGCGGGGACGTGACGTTTTCATGTGCGGCGAGCCATAGGCCTGAGGGTTACGGTATCGCCAATATACCAAATAACCATATGCTCATATAAGAGCTGCGCAAAGAATCCCCTGCTGCCACCTCGGGGTTCATTGCATCGTCAAAAAGAATCGGCGCCCAACGCGCCAAACCGTTGGTGGGATCAGGGTGCGGCTGAGGCCGCCGGCGCCGCATCTGCCTGCCATGCTGCTTGCCACTGCTGCGCCTCAGCAGGATCCACATCTTTTTGTGCCAATCGCCGAGGCAGCAAGCGCAGCAGCTCTTGCGCCAAAGCGCGGCGCTGATCGGCAAATTCGGGGCTGCGCGGCAGCGAGCGCCACAGCTCTACCTGTTTCATGAACCCCAGGTAGTGCACAAGCCGCGTGAGCTCTTGCTGCGGCTGCTCGTGCTGCTGCGCGGCCATGCTCAACGCCACCCACTCGAATTCAGAAACATAGCGGGGCCGCTGCGTCACCACACCGTCACCCTCGCCGTCTTGCACCAAACGCACCTGCGCAGCCACCGCGCTGGCCGCTGCGGCCTGCTGGGCCGCAACGATCTCGGGCGTAAAGGCCTCGCCCGCCGACGCGCTACGCGCCCACGCAAACGCCCCCGCAGCTGCGGTGCTCTCTTCTGCTCGCAAAGCTCTCGCCGATGATCCACCACCGCCCCACATCCACCATGCCATGCCCGCCAGCACGAGGCACATCGAGGCCCATGCCCAGCCTGCAAAGCCGATGCGGCGGCGATCGAGTTGGATCTTCTGCATCAAAAACATCCTTCAGAAAAAAACTCCGCCATGAGCGCGAGCCGGGCCCAGGCGGAGTCGAAGCACTGCTGAGAGACAAGAAAAAACCATCAACCATGAACAAGAGCGTTGCGTGTGGGCATTGCACCCCCACGCAAACACTCTTGCGGCATCACCAGCCAGTGGGTGCCGGCGGCTTGACGGTAAAGCTGAACTGCTGCCCGGCACCCGACATCAGCGCGCTGAGCAGCGGGCCGTAAAGAATGCCGCAACCCGTCAGGCTCGGGAACGTGGTGGTGCCCGAAAAGGTGAGGTTGCCGTTGCCCAACGACGAAACAGGGCCGTCGAAGTTGAGCGGAAAAACCACCGGGCTCGATGTGGTGCACCCCATGGGCAACTGGATGAACGAGATGCCTGCCGATTCGATCTTGATGTTGGCGTAAGCGTTGCCATGCACATGCAAGATGCCATCGTTATCGAGCGTGGCCGTGCCCGTGGCAGGCGCGGTCGGCACGATGGAGAGCTTCACGTCGGTAGGGATACCCGCCAGCGAGATCGTGGCCGTGAAGGTCGGGATCGACATCGTGCCTTTGAGTGTCTTGGCCGTCATGTCGGTGTCGGCCGTGAAGGTCGACGTCGAGGGCATGTTGATGGTTTGGTTGAGCGTTTTGAGCTTGACCGATGCCGTCAGCGGCCAGCTCTTGAGTGACACCACAAAGTTGCCCCCACCCGGGTTGGCGGTTGATTTGGGCTCAGGCGTGAGCGAGAGGCAATTGCCCAACGTGATCTTGCCGGCGAAGCGATCGGCCAGCCACGACAGCGCCTGCGGTGCAGCCTGAAACTGCGTCACGATGTGCTCGCTCGGAAAGAGATCGAACGTCACGTTGCTGTATTTGCTGCAGTACTTCTTTTTGGCGGCAATGGCCTGCCCCAGCGGCAAAAACTCATCGGCCTGGCCGTGATACTGATACAGCGGCACGGGGATTTTGCTGTTGCCGAGGTTTTGCGCATCAAGCACCGCCGAGATCGCTGGCGTGGCCATGAACTGATCCAGGCTCTGATTGCCCACCACATACTCAGACAAACGGTGGTTCATGAAATCAAACAAGCCTTCAAACACGCACTCGTTTTTGCCCCGGGCCAACGCCACCTGGCCATTGGCATTGGCCAGCTCGTTGATGGGGATGGCATCGGGATACTGCTCGGCCAGACCGATCACACCGCCCAACAAAAAGAACTCGCCCGCGCTGCCATCGAGATTGGTGGCCGATGCCTTGAAGTTGGCCGGCACCCCGCCGGCAGCAATGCCCGAGAGCTTGATATCCGGCGCGTAGGCAGACACCTGCTCACCCGCCCAGGCGGCGGTTTGGCCCCCTTGCGAATAGCCCCAAATACCCACTTTGGTGCTGGCACTCACGCCCGAGCCCGGCAGTTGCGTGGCTGCTTTAAAGCTGTCGAGCAGCGCGTGGCCCTGCGAGGCACCCACCAGATACGAGGGCGTGCTGCCATTGGTGTAGCCCGCGTAATCGGTAACGATCACCGCGTAGCCGGCCTTGAGTGCGGCCACGATGTTGGCGGTTTCGTAATCTTTGCCAGCCGCCAGCTGCTGCGACGGCGCACATTTTTGCGCCAGCCCGTGGGTGCCCACGGCATAAAGGATGGTGGGCCGCGAACCCGAACCCGTCCAGGCCGCCGAGGGCACGATCACCGTGCCGGTAACTGCGTTGGCCTTGCCCAGCGCGTCGGTTGATTGATAGAGCACGTTCCAAGCGTTCACTGCGGGTGCACCGGCGCCCAGGCTCACCGCCGCTGAGCGATACGAGATCAGATCGCCGTGGTTGCCGCTCAACGTGGCGGGCGCGTCGTAAAAACTCATGTCCGACGGGCCAACGCCGGGGGCGGCAGCCGCCGACAGCGACACCAGCGCGCATGCCGCCAGCGAGACGGCGCGCGCAGCAAAGCGCGAGGTAGAACGTGTCATGTTGTGGGTCTCCTGTGAGGTTGATGCTCAAACATCAATTCGCTTGAACGAGCGCATTATTTGAGTGCATTAATGCAAACGTTCAAGGGCTTACCCCCAACCCCCCTCAGGTAGGCAGGGCCCCATCAACATCGTGTATTCATGGGGCTCAGATGCAGCCCCATCGCCGGCAGATCGGGCTGGCGCGCGCCGCCGTTCAGCGCACTGGCGGGGCGCTGCCAGACAACAAACCACCCACCAGATAGTCGATGAACGGCTCTTGCAAGCCCTCTGGCCCGCGGGTGGTGAGCGCCTCGATGCCCAGCCCTTTGGCGCTCACGAGCAAACGCAACGTCGACAGACCGTGCACGATGTTGATCATGGCAAACATCAGCTTGGCCGCGAGCACCTCACGCGGCACATCGGGCAACGCCTCGCAAAGGTTATCGAGCAGCGGCCTGTAGCTGGGCAACTGTGTGGCCACCAGCAGATCAAACTCATCCTGATCCGATTGCCAGGTGAGGCGCGCCAAAAAGCGAATCGCGCGCCGGCCTTCGGGCGAGGTGGCATGCCACAGCAACACCGGCATGAGGGATGCGGCAACGATATCGCGCACCGTGAGCGCGCCCTGGGTGCGCCGCAGCTCGGCCAAGGTAACGGCAGCAGCCTCTTGCAATGGATGCAGCTGCGCCACCACGTGATTGAGCACTGCCGCCACCAGCCCCCGCTTGCTCTGAAAGTAGTAGTGCACAACCGATTGGTTCGACTGCCCGGCCTCGGCAGCAATCTGCCGCAGCGACACCCCATCAAGCCCGTGGCGCGCAAAGAGCTTGAGCGCCGTCTCGATGAGCAGATCGCGGGTTTGCTGCTCGCCGTTTGAGGCTCGTGCGCTGCGTGCTGCAGCCCGTGGGTTGGCAACAGAAGATCGGGGTGGCGTCATGATGGCGCGAAATCTGAGGTTGAATGCGGCGCGCTCAGCCAGCGCTCACCACGCGGTTGCGTTGCAGGCCGAGATCGAGCTGTCCATCATCAGTGCGAATGGTGGCGGTGATGATGTCGTTGTTTTTGAGATAGAGCGGATCTCGCTCGGCCCGGGCGCGAAAGAGCCGCCACTTGGTGGCATCGCTGAGCAGATGGTGTGCCACCCATGCCAACAGCCCTCTGGGTGCCCGCAACGCACACCCTGCAGGCGTGCCCGTGGCGATGAGATCGCCGGGATGCAGATCTTGCAACGCCGAAAGCTCGGTGAGCGTGGTGTGCGGCGGGTGAATCATGTCGCGCGCATAGGCGTTTTGGCGCACGCGATCATTAACGGCCAACTCGAGATGCAGCTCGGGCCAGCGCCGCCACTCGAGCTCATCGAGCAGCAGCAAAAACGGGCCGCACGGGCCAAAGCTGCGGTAGCTCTTGCCCTTGTAAAACTGGCCCTGAGGCAGCTGCACATCGCGCGCCGATACATCGTTGACGATGGTGACACCCACGAGGTGCTCGTGCAACTGGCTGGGGCCAATGCGCAGCGGCTGGGTGATAGGCCGCCCCACCACCAGCCCCAGCTCGATTTCGTGATCGAGCGCCTTAACGTGTGGTGGGCAGAGAATGTCGTTCTCGGCGCTGGTGAGGCACGAAGAGGCTTTGGTGAAGATCGTGTTAAAGCCCATGCGATCAGGGTTGAGGCCCATCTCGCGCGCGTGGCTCGCGTAATTAAGCCCCTGGCAGATCAGCTGCTGATCGTGCGTGATCGGCGAGAGCAGCTGCAGCGATTTCAGCGGCACCGAGGCTTCTTCGAGCAACACCGATCGCGCCTCGGCCAAACCCCGCGTGATGAAGTCGCGCGTGCTCGGGTAGTAGCCCGCCAGCGGCGCTACCTTGCTGCCAAACACCACCCCCCACATTGGCGACGGATTGCCGTCGTATCGAACCACCTGAATTGCCATGCCTGATCTTGTAACACTGTTTTTTAAACTCGATCAGCATATATCGTCAATCACAGCGCGCCATAAAGGCAAAGCCCGCATGTCCGCACGGCCAGCGCGGCGCCTCTGATCAACGCCGTCGAGCCAACAGCTCGCGCTCGCTCCAGGCTTGCATCAACCGCGCCCAGGTGTCGCACGCGCTGCGCAAGCTGCGCTCTTTAACGGCACCAAAACCCGCGATGGTTTCGGGCACGCGCGCGATCTCGATGGCCTGCGGCAAATTGCTGGCAGTGAGACTGCGCAACAGCACGCCAATGCTGGCCCGATATTCACGCGCCAATGAGCGCTCGGTGCGGCGCTCGCGCGTGCGCCCAAACGGATCAAAGGGCGTGCCACGCAAAAACTTCAGCCGTGCCAACACACGCAGCAGCGGCCGCCCCCACGGCCCCAGGCGCTGCTTGCTCATCGGCGGCCCAGCCCGCCCCAATGTCGCAGCCCAGGCCGGCGGCGCAAGGTTGTAGCTCAGGCGCAAACGCTGGCCATCCACGGACTCAAACTGCTCGGCCACCCGGCGCTCAAACTCGGCATCAGTGAGCAAGCGCGCCACTTCGTACTCATCCTTGTAGGCCATGAGCTTAAAGAGGTTGCGCGCCACGGCTTCGGTCAGGCGCGTTGAGCCAAAGTGCTGTTCGGCCTCGCGCACCTGCTCAACGTGGCCGAGGTATTGGCGGGCATAAGCCGCGTTTTGATAGGCCGTGAGCGCTGCCACGCGGCGCTGAATCAAGGCGTTCAGATCTTCAGGATCACCATGTTCTGCAGGGCTCGTGTGGCGCACCACGCGCATTGCTTGCGCCGGCGCGGCCAACCGCATCACGGCCAACAGATCGTGCGCTGCATGCCGTCCCCACTCAAACGCTGCCAGGTTGTTGGCCACCTGCACACCGTTGAGCTCAATGGCTCGGCGCAACGCTTGCCGGCTCAGCGGCACCCAGCCTTTTTGCCACGCAAAACCCAGCATCAACGGGTTGGCATAGAGGCTGTCGCCCAGCAGTTGTGTAGCGAGCTGGTTGGCATCAAGCCGGCACACCTGCCCCGGCAGCGCTGCCGCATCAATCACCTCATCGCAGCGCCCTGCCGGAAACTTCCACTGCCCATCGCGCACAAAGCCCGCCGTTGGCGTGGCGTGAGTGTTGAGCGCCACATGTGTGCGGCTGCGATCCATCACGGTGAGCGTGGCTGCCTGAGCGGCAACGATGGGATCACAGCCGATCACCACATCGGCCTCGGCCGTGGCCACGCGCGTGGTGTAGATGGCCTCGGGGTTGTCGGCAATCTGGATGTGGCTCCAGGTGGCGCCACCCTTTTGCGCCAAGCCCGCCGAATCCTGCGTAACGATGCCTTTGCCCTCGATGTGCGCCGCCACGCCCAACAACTGGCCGATGGTGATCACGCCCGTGCCCCCAATGCCCGCCACCACAATGCCCCAGGCGTGATGCGCAATCGTCGAGGCGGGCTCGGGCGGCTCAGGCAAAGCCTGGGGATCAGGCCGCTGCGGCGCATGCAGGGGCGGCGCGGGCTGGCGCAGCCGGGCGTGATCCACCGTTACGAAGCTCGGGCAGAAGCCTTTGACGCACGAAAAATCTTGATTGCAGCTGTGCTGATTGATCTGACGTTTGCGGCCAAACTCGGTATCGAGTGGCTCGATGCTCAGGCAGTTGGATTGCACCGAGCAATCGCCGCAGCCTTCGCACACAGCCTCATTGATCACCACGCGTTGCGTTTGCACAGGCAGTTTGCCGCGCTTGATGCGGCGGCGCTTTTCGGTAGCACACGTTTGCTCGTAGATGATCACACTGCAGCCAGGCACCTCGCGCATCTCGCGCTGCACGGCATCGAGCGCATCGCGGTGATGGATGGTGACGCCCGGCGCAAGATTGAGCGGCACGCGGTATTTGTCGGGGGCATCGCTAACAACCGCAATACGGCGCACGCCCTCGGCCTGCAGCTCGCGCGTGAGCTCGGGCACGCGCAAAGTGCCATCCACCGGCTGGCCACCCGTCATCGCCACCGCATCGTTGAACAAAATTTTGTAGGTGATGTTCACCCGGGCCGCGATGCTCTGGCGCACAGCCAGCACGCCCGAATGAAAGTAGGTGCCATCGCCCAAGTTGGCAAACACATGCCGTTCGGTGGTAAACGGCGCCTGCCCCACCCACGGCACGCCTTCACCGCCCATCTGCGTGAAGGTGCTGGTAGCGCGATCCATCCACACCACCATGTAGTGGCAGCCGATGCCGGCCATGGCACGCGAGCCCTCGGGCACTTTGGTTGAGGTGTTGTGCGGGCAGCCGCTGCAAAACCACGGCACGCGCTCATCCGACGCCGCGAGCTTGAGCGTGTGCTGGCTGCGCTCTTTGGCATCGATCACATCGAGCCGATGCTGAATGCGCGCGCGCAGCTCATTGCCCAGTGGCGCCAACAGGCCCAGCTTATCGAGCCGCTGGGCAATGGCTTTGGCGATGATGGCGGGGTTGAGATCGGCTTTGGCCCGCAGCAACCCGTTGTGGGCTGGATTGGGCTGGCTCCACTCGCCGCCGCTGCGGTCGCCCTCGGCCTCGCTGAACTTGCCCAATACATTGGGCCGCACGTCTTCGCGCCAGTTGTAGAGCTCTTCTTTGAGCTGGTATTCGATCATCTGGCGCTTTTCTTCGATCACCAGAATCTCTTGCAACCCCGTGGCGAACTCGCGCGTGGCGCTGGCCTCGAGCGGCCACACCACCCCCACCTTGTGCAGCCGAATGCCGATGCGCGCGCAAGTGAGATCGTCGAGCCCCAGATCGTGCAGCGCCTGGCGTGTGTCGTTGTAGGCCTTGCCACTGGCGATCAGCCCCAGCCGCGCCTGTGCCGAATCGATGAGGGTGCGATTGAGCCGGTTGGCACGGATGTAGGCCAGCGCGGCATACCACTTGAAATCCATCAAGCGGGCCTCTTGCTCAAGCGGCGAATCAGGCCAGCGGATGTGCAGCCCGCCCGGCGGCATCAAAAAATCGTCGGGCAACACGATGCGCACGCGATCAGGATCCACCAGCACACTGCTGGCCGATTCAACCACCTCTTGAATCACCTTGAGCCCTGCCCACAACCCTGCAAAACGGCTCAGCGCCCAGGCGTGCAGGCCGAAATCCAAGATCTCTTGCACATTGGCCGGAAAGAACACCGGCAGCCCACACGCCTTAAAAATGTGATCACTCTGGTGCGCCACCGATGAGCTCTTGGCCACATGATCGTCGCCCGCCACAGCCACCACACCGCCATGCCGTGCGGTGCCCGCCATGTTGGCGTGTTTAAACACATCAGAGCAGCGATCCACCCCCGGGCCCTTGCCGTACCACAGGCCAAATACGCCGTCGAATTTGTTTTTATCGGGATACAGATCGAGCTGCTGCGTGCCCCACACCGCAGTGGCAGCGAGCTCTTCGTTGACGCCCGGCTGAAACACCACATGATGCGTGGCAAGGTGCTCTTTGGCCTGCCACAGCGCCTGATCGTAGCCCCCCAGAGGCGAACCCCGGTAGCCGCTAACGAAACCCGCCGTATTAAGCCCGGCAGCGGCATCACGCGCCTGCTGCAGCATGGGCAAGCGCACCAGCGCCTGAATACCGCTCATGAACGCACGGCCGTGATCGAGCACGTATTTGTCGTCGAGCGACAGCGTGGCCAGCGCTTGCAGGATCGATTCGGGCAGCGGAGCATTCATGGCAGGCCCTCTCTCTACAACTCGCCCTCGGGCTACTTGCAGTGTAGGCACGCCGCCGTGCGCCCGGGTGCCCATTCGTGCGCCAGATTGCGCAGCTTGTGGCCGCTTTCACTGGGTGATTTCCCGCACCACGGCACGCGCCTGGCCTACACTGCGGCGCCGCAACCCGCCCGCAGCCCGCACCTCAGACCGCAGATGTTTCGCATCGTTCTCGTCCACCCCGAAATCCCGCCCAACACCGGCAACGTGATCCGCCTGGCCGCCAACACCGGCTGCGAGCTGCATCTCATCGAGCCGCTGGGTTTTTCGATGGACGACAAGCTGCTGCGCCGAGCGGGGCTCGATTACCACGAATACACCGCCGTGCATCGGCATGCCGATTGGGGCGCTTTTGTGGCCAGCCAGCGCCCCGATCCTGCGCGGCTATTTGCTTTCACCACCCGCGGCAGCCGACCGTTTTTTGAGGTGCATTGGCAAACTGGCGATTGGCTGGTGTTCGGCTGCGAAACGGGGGGATTGCCGCCCGGGTTGCGCGAGCAGTTTGCGCCAGCACAGCGCGTGCGCCTGCCAATGCGCCCTGAGCAACGCAGCCTCAACCTCTCAAACGCTGTGGCCGTGGCCGTATTTGAAGCCTGGCGGCAAACGGGTTACGGCGGCAGCGTCTAGCGACACCGTTAAACGTGGCGTGGCTTAAGCGCGCAGCCCGATCAGCCCTCGGCGCGCGCCTCGCGCCGCATCAATTGCAGCAAGCCTTGCGCGGGCGAGAGCTGCCCCTCGATCACAGCCACCACAGCAGCGGTGATGGGCATATCAACCCCCATGCTGCGCGCACGCGCCAGCACCGTGGCAGCGCTGTAAACGCCTTCAGAAACATGCCCCAGCTCGGCCAGAATCTGCTGCAGATTGAGCCCTTTGGCCAACTGCAACCCCACCTTGCGATTGCGCGAAAGATCGCCCGTGGCCGTGAGCACCAGATCACCCAGGCCCGACAGCCCCATAAAGGTTTCGGCCTGCGCGCCCAACGCCACGCCCAGGCGCGTCATCTCGGCCAAACCACGGGTGATGAGCGCGGCTCGGGCATTGAGCCCCAGGCCCATGCCATCAACGATGCCCGTGGCAATCGCCAGCACGTTTTTAACCGCCCCACCCACCTCAACGCCCACCGGATCAGCCGAGGTGTACACGCGCAGCGTTTCAGAGTGAAAAGCTTCAACGCCCTGCTGGCGCAAGGCGGCATCGGCACTGGCCGACACGAGCGCGGTGGGCAAGCCGCGCAGCACCTCATCGGCAAAGCTCGGCCCCGAGAGCACGCCCACGCGCGCCTGCGGGCACACGGCCTTGGCCACCTCGTGCCCCAGCCGCCCGGTGCCGGCCTCAAAGCCCTTGCACAGCCACATCACAGACGCCTGAGCCGGCAGTGCCTGCAGCATCCCGGCCAGCGCAGCCATCGGCGTGCCAATCACGTAGAGCCCATCGCGGCCATGGTCGAGCGCCATGGCCAGATCCGATGTAACGGCCAGCGACGCGGGCAACTCGACATCGCCGAGATAGCGCGTGTTGCGCCGCGTGCGGCCCATGGTGTCGGCCTGCTGCGCATCGCGCGCCCACAGCAGCACGGCATTGGCCTTGGCCTGATCGCGTCCGGCCACTGATCGCGCTGCGCTGGCCGCCAGGGCTGTGCCCCAGGCGCCCGCACCCAACACCGTGATCTTCATGCGCGATCAACGATCAGGCGTGGCCTTCTTGCTGCGCACGCTGCGCTTCGTACATCGCCTGGAAGTTCACTTCGGTCAGGTGCACGGGCGGGAAGCCGGCGCGGGTGATGATGTCCGACACCACAGCGCGCAGATAGGGGTAAACAATCTGCGGGCAGGCGATAGCGATGATCGGCTGCAATTGCTCATCGGGAATGTTGCGGATCTCGAAAATGCCGGCTTGCTTGGCCTCAACCAAAAACAGCGTCTTGTCGTTAACCTTGGCAGTAACGGTGGCGGTAACGGCCACTTCATAAAGGCCATCGGCAAACGGAGCCGCTGCCAGATTCAGGTTGACGTCGACTTGCGGCTGGGCCTGCTCGAGCAGGATCTGCGGCGCATTGGGTTGCTCAAGCGACAGATCCTTGACGTAAATGCGCTGAATCTGAAACACGGGTTGGTTTTGCTCGTCGGCCATGATGGTTGTCCCTCGTTGAAAAACGCCCCCCGACGCATCGGGCGCGGGGTAAAGCCGGGCGATTATGGCCCAGCCCCATGAGCGTCTTATGACGCCAGACCGCGCAGCAAACCGCTGCGATCAAAAGGGAAAAAAGGCAAAAAACAAAGGGGGGATCAGGCCGAGGCGTTGAGCAGCGGCTCGAGCCCGCCGCGCTGATCAAGCGCATGCAGATCGTCGAACCCGCCAACATGGGTATCGCCAATAAAAATCTGCGGCACGGTGCGCCGCCCGGTGATATCCATCATGTGTTGGCGTTGCGCGGGATCGAGATCGACGCGAATTTCTTCGATCACCTCAACGCCCTTTTGCTTGAGCAGGGCCTTGGCGCGTAGGCAATACGGACACGTCTGCGTGGTGTACATCTTGACGGCTGACATCTTTGATCTCTGAATCCGATAACCAAAGCCGTCATTGTCCGGCAGCCGAAAAATCCTTGCTGGCAGCACGCTCAAGCAGCAACGGCGTCAGACAACGCACGCACCGGGGGCACACACCAGATCGCGCGTGTGGCGGGCGATCATCAACTCTTCATTGGTTGGTATCACCCAGGCTGTCACCTTGCTGCCCGGTGCGCTGATACACGTGGCGTGAGCCCGATTGGCATCGGCATCGAGCTCGATCCCCAGCCACTCAGCCCGACGGCACACCCGCTCGCGCACCGGCACCGCATGCTCGCCAATGCCCGCCGTGAACACCAGCGCATCGAGGCCTCCAAGCGCGGCAGCCAGCGAACCCAGCTCGCGCACGATGCGATACACAAACAGATCAACCGCCAATGCTGCACGCGGCTCATCGCTGTTGAGCAGCGCCCGCATATCCGACGACACGCCCGACACCCCCAGCAGGCCCGATTGGCTGTAGAGCAGCTTTTCGATCTCACGTGCGCCCAAGCCGCGTTGATCCATCAGCCACAGCAGCACGCCGGGATCAACGTTGCCGCAACGCGTGCCCATGGGCAAACCATCGAGTGCGGTGAACCCCATGCTGGTGGCCACACTGCGCCCGCCCTGCATGGCGCACATACTCGCCCCATTACCCAGGTGCAGCACCACCGTGCGGCCCTGCGCAGCCCAGCCATCCACCTGCGGCAATTGGGTAGCGATGAACTCATAAGACAGCCCATGAAAGCCATAGCGGCGCACTCCGGCCTCGTGCAACTCATGGGGCAGCGCAAAGGTTTGCGCCACCTCGGGGTTGCTGGTGTGAAAGGCCGTATCGAAGCACCCCACTTGTGGCAGCTGTGGCGCTCTTGCCAGCAAAGCACGCACCGGCGAAAGGTTGTGCGGCTGATGCAGCGGCGCCAAGGGCACCAAAGCATCGAGCTTGCGCAGCACGGCTTCATCGAGCCGCACTGGCTGGGCAAAGTGTGTGCCGCCATGCACGATGCGGTGCCCCACCGCCACCAGATCGCGCCCCGCAAGGTAACCCGGCAGCTGATCGAGCAGATACGCCACGGCGGCATCGTGGCCACGGTGCGCGTCGTCGCTCCAGCGGTGCTCGTGCAGCGTGCGCCCCTCAGCATCGCTCACCACGAAATGCGGCGCGGTGAGCAGGTTTTCGATATGCCCATGCACGAGCAACTCGCACCCCTGCGCAGTGAAAACCGAAAACTTGAGGCTCGACGAGCCTGCATTGATGACAGCGATGGCCTGGGCGGAATGCAACATGTGGATGCGGCAGTTGAGCCGCGCGAGGCGGCAACAAAAGAGCCCGAAGTGTCGCCCAGCGCCATGACAGCAGCAATCGTTAACCCACCCCCACGCACACCCATCGGCACCAGCCGTTGAGCTGGCGCGGATCCCGTTGCGACGTTGTGAGTTTTTGTAAAGGGTATATCCGCATCACATCTTTCATACGACCGCTTGAAATAGCTCACGCCACGCCCCGCCGTGATCGATAAATCGATGGCTGCAGGCATGGCGTGTTTTTGTTTTCGAGAGATATGCACCTGAGAGAAAAAGCTGAGAGACAACACACCACCTAGGAGCATTCAAGTGAAGAAAACCTTTTTCAAGACCTTGCGCCACCTGGCGCTGCTGGCGGGCATCGGCGCAGCCGGAGCGGCTCAGGCCGCTTATTTCGTATGGGAAACCATCGAGCTGCCCACATCGAGTGGCGCATCGTGCAGCAACGGCTCGCCCTACCGTTTCTTTGTGAACCGCACGCCCTTCACGAGCAAAACGGTCGTGATGATGGAAGGCGGCGGCGCCTGCTGGGAGCAAGACGGCTGCAAAGGCACATCCAAGCTCGGCGCGGTCAACCCCAACGGGGTGGCCAGCAACTACATGACCGACCTCAACACCCAGGCGCATCTGGGGTTGGTAACACCGTTCACCGCACGCATCGACCCGCTGCAGAGCGTGCAAACGCAAAGCTGGAACATCGTTTACGT
This sequence comes from uncultured Aquabacterium sp., assembly GCA_964618825.1. GTDB lineage: Bacteria > Pseudomonadota > Gammaproteobacteria > Burkholderiales > Burkholderiaceae_C > Aquabacterium. The sequence continues at coordinate 27,264 of CAZUCW010000015.1, read as the reverse complement.
CACCTATTGCTCGGGTGATGTGCACACGGGCAATAAGGTCAACGTCTACAACAACGTCGACGCTGCCAACCCGATGACGTTTTATCACCGTGGCGACGTCAACTCGCAAGCCGTTGCCGCCTGGATGGCCAAGAACCTGCCTCGCCCGTCGCAGTTGTTGATAACCGGCTTCTCGGCTGGCGGTGTGGGCTCGCTGGCGCAATACGACGCGTTCCGCTCCGCGATCAATCCCAAGCGCATGGCGCTGCTGTCTGATTCGGGGCCGTTGTTTCAAGCGCCGCGTGGTGGCACGGCTGAGCAATATCCCTCGCTGCCACTGCACAACACGATCCGCGAAAAGTGGGGCCTCGATCTGCCCACTGGCATGGTGACAAAACTGATGCAAAAGTATCCGGGCGTGGGCGACATCAACAACCTGGGATCGCTGGGCACCGCATTGCCCAAGCTCTACCCCAATGACCGCCTGGGTTTTGCGCTCTTTCAAGAGGACGACAACTTCTCGCGCTTCTCTTATGAACGCTTTTATGCCGACATCTCTGGCGCAGCCACGGTCGATGAGCGCAAGGCCGCCACCAATGCGCGTTGGCGGCAAGACATCGGCCCGTGGATCGATGGGCTCAAACCTTTTGCCAATGTGGGCTACTACCTGCCTTATGCCCGCAAGATGAACGAATCGCACTGCCTGACGATCGTGACTTTTGGCGGCACGGGCATCAAAGAGGCGAACATCAAAGATGTGGGCAGCTTTGTTGACAACCTGCTGGCATCAAGCGGCCCGCTGATTCGCTCTTATCAAAACGAGCAAGAGATTCAGATCGTGAACTTTGCCGATTGGGTGGCCGATCTGCTGTCCAACCTGATCTGAGCACGCTCAACCACGCGCATCACGCCGCGCAGCCTCCTGGTGTCGCAAGCCAGGAGGCTTTTTGTTTTTTGAGCCACGCTCAGTGCCCCGCTTGCACCAGCCACGATGGCACGGCATCGAGCGGCAGCACCGCGCCTGCCGCACCGAGTTTGATGGCCTCGTGCGGCATGCCAAAAACAACACAGCTTGCTTCGTCTTGCGCTGCCGTGCGCGCCCCGGCTTGATGCATCGCCAACAGGCCACGCGCGCCGTCGTCGCCCATGCCGGTCATGATGATGCCGCTGGCGTTGCGCCCGGCGCATTCGGCCACCGAACGAAAGAGCACATCAACCGACGGGCAGTGGCGGTTAACGAGCGGGCCTTCTTTTACTTCGACCACATATTGCGCGCCGTTGCGGCGCAAACGCATCTGTTTTCCGCCGGGGGCGATGAGCATGCGTCCGTTGATAACGCGATCGCCGTCGCGCGCTTCCATCACCTCGATGGCGCACAAACTGTTGAGGCGAGCCGCAAAAGAGGCGGTGAATTTTTCGGGCATGTGCTGCACCACAACGATGCCCGGCAGCGTGCGCGGCAGCTTGGTAGCCACGGCTTCGAGCGTCTGCACGCCGCCCGTCGACAGGCCCATGGCGATAACGCGATCGGTGGTAACCGCCATGGCTTTGTTGTCGTGTGCCATCGAGGCTGGTGCAGCGGCCATGTGCGGCACAGGCCGTGGCGCGGTTGATACCGCACGCGTCATGGCGCGCACGTTGGCGTGCGAAGCTGCACGCACAGCGGCCACGATGCCGTTGGCGTCGTCTTCAATAAAGGCTTTGAGCCCCAGCTTGGGTTTGGTGACAAAGCCCACCGCACCCGCTGCCAACGCCTGCATGGTGGTGTCGCAACCTTTTTCGGTGAGCGTTGAGCACATCACCACCGGCGTGGGCCGCTCGGCCATGATCTGTTTGAGAAAAGTGATGCCATCCATGCGCGGCATCTCAACATCGAGCACCACTACATCGGGCCAGTGCGCCTGCATCAGGGGCTTGGCAAACAGCGGGTCTGAGGCCGCGCCAATCACCTCGATGCCCGCCGCCGTCAGCCGCTCGCTGAGGTGGCGACGCAGCAGGGCCGAATCGTCGACGATCATGACCTTGATGGTGCTCATGGGTGAATCTCGTAAAGATGCTCGCTGACGCTGATTCGGTTTGAGTTCGCGTTAGGGTTAGGGCTTGGGGCGCAGCGCCGGCTTGGCGGTGGCGGGCGCTGCGAGCTTGATCCCTGTGCGAGCGGCAGGCGTTGCAGCTTTAGCTATTGGCTTGGCTGCAGGTTTTGCAACGGTGGGTGACGCCTGAGCCACCGAGGGGGCGAGTGTCGCACCCACAGGTTTGCCGCGCTTGAGCTCAACCTGCCCGGTTTTCATATCGAGCGTGACGTTGCGCGGATCGTTGCCGCCCACGTCCACCGTCTGCAATTGAAAGCCGTAGTGATCGACCAGCTCAAGGGCTTTTTCGATGTTGCGCTCGCCGATGTTGAATTTGTGGGTGTGCACCTGATCGGGCATGGTGTCGGCGCCGCCGTAGAGATCGACCAGATAGTCGCTTGGCTTGGTGCCCGCACGCGTGAGCGCCTGCACGAGCAGCTCGACCGCCTCGTTGGCAAAGCGCCCGTCGAGCCCGGGGCCTCCTGGTTTGGCACGCGCCGGCAGCAAGTAGTGGCACATGCCACCTGCACGACGCTGCGGGTGCCACAGCGTGAGCGCCACACACGAGCCCAGCAAGGTGCGCACCATGGCCCCCGAGGCCCCGAAATACCACTGCCCGGGCAGCAAAAAAATCTGCTCACCGCGATGCGTGTGGATCTTGCCCAGGCCGTGATCAAGTACGAGCATAGATAGCCGGCTTCAATTGCTTGAGGCCGGTCTGCAGCATGCCAATCGATTCAGAGTGGCCGGTAAACAGATAGCCGCCGTGCTTGATGAGCGCAGCGACGCGTTGCACGATTTCGCGCTTTTTATCGGTATCGAAATAGATCAGCACGTTGCGCAAAAAGACCACGTCAAAAACGCCGATATCGGGCAGGTTTTGCATGAGGTTGGCCTGCTCGAAGCGCACGTTGGCGCGTAGCTCTTTGGCGATCAAGAGGTGGCCGTCGTATTCGTCGATGCCCTTGAGACAAAAGCGTTTGAGATACCCCGCTGGCATGTGTTCGGTTCGATCCATGGGGTACACCCCCCGGCGCGCCGTGGCCAGCACGCTGGTCGATAGATCGGTGCCCACGATCTCCCAGCCGCGTCGCCCGATTTTGTCGGCCAGCACCATGGCGATGCTGTGGGCTTCTTCGCCCGATGAGCTGGCGGCGCTCCAGACCCTGAAATCGCCCCCGCCTCGGCGTTGTGCAAGCAGTTGCTCAAGAAACGCAAAGTGCTGCGGCTCACGAAAGAAATACGTTTCGTTGGTGGTGAGCCGATCCACCACCTTCACTACTTGAGCCGGATCATCGCCTCGCACCACGCTGTCGACGTAAGCATCGAGCGATGCCGCACCGCTTTCCATGGCGAGGCGCTGCAATCGGCCCACGACCATCGAGCGTTTTTCGGCTGACAGCCGAATGCCCGACACGTTGCGAAACATTGCGCAAACAGCATCGAAAGAACGTTGCGAAAGCTCAGACATGCCACCGCCCCTCAATGCCCCAATCAGGCGTGCACATGCCGCTCGATGAGCGCGGCAATTTCGTCTTCGGCCAGTGTTTGCGCCACATCGAGCACGATCACCAGCGACTCACCCACATGGGCCATGCCCTTGATGAACTGCGCCGGAATGCGTGTACCCAGGGCGGGTGCGGGTTCGACATCCGATGGCGCGATGTCGATCACCTCGCTCACCGCATCCACCAACGCGCCAACGATGTGCGAGCCACGTAGCGCCGCATTCTCAATCTCGACGATAACGATGCAGCTGCGCCGTCCGATGCGTGTAGCGCTGGCGCCAAAGCGGGCGTTGAGATCGATTACGGGGATCACCACACCGCGCAAATTCATCACCCCGCGCACGAAATGCGGCGTCATGGGCAGCGCTGTCATGCGCCCCACCTCAATGATTTCGCGCACGCTGGCGATGGGCACGGCGTAGTGTTCGTCGCCAATCACGAGCTGCAGGTGTTGCATATCGATGGCGCCATGCTCAGCGTGCGCCATCACCTGCCCGGCATGGCCCTGATCGCTCAGGGTGGTTTGTAAATGCATGGCCGCCTCCACGGGTCGATGTGGTCGATAAGGTCGGATGCGATCAGTGCAGCAGGCTGGGGCGCGATTCACCGCGATGCGCGGCGTGCGCGCCCCCCTCACCCAGCAGCCTGAAGCCCGCCATCACCCCCTGCAATTGCGCCGCCTGTGCCGACAACTCTTCGGCGGTGGCTGAGAGCTCTTCGGCTGCCGATGCGTTTTGCTGCGTCGAGGTGTTGAGCTGTTCCATCGCGCCATTGATCTGGTTCACGCCATCCGATTGCTCACCCGATGCCGCCGCAATCTCTTGCACCAGCTCGGATGTTTTTTCGATCGACGGCACCATCTCTTTGAGCAACGAGCCGGCCTGCTCGGCGAGCTTCACGCTCGAAGTGGCCAGCTGGCCAATCTCAGCAGCAGCCACCTGGCTGCGTTTGGCGAGTTGGCGCACCTCAGCCGCCACCACCGCAAAGCCCCGGCCATGCTCACCCGCTCGCGCAGCCTCAATGGCAGCATTGAGCGCCAACAGATTGGTTTGGTAGGCAATGTCGTCAACGATGCTGATTTTTTTGGCGATCTCACACATCGCATCTACCGTGCGCTGCACCGCCTCACCGCCGTTTTGCGCCTCTTGCGCGGCCTTGGTGGCCATGCCGTCGGTCATCGTGGCGTTTTCAGAGTTTTGGTTGATCGATGCGGCCATTTGGTGCAGTGCCGAGCTGGTTTGCTCAACGCTCGATGCCTGCTCAACTGCCGATTGCGACAGCGATTGCGATGTCGAAGACACCTGATCAGCCGCAGCGGTGAGCTGATCCGCCGAGGCACGCACCTCGACGATGGTCTGCGATACCGTTTCAACGAGGTTGTTGAACAAGCTGCCCAGCGTGCTGAAGAAAGGCTCTTTGCCTCGCGTATCGATGCGCTGCGAAAAATCGCCCGTGCCAGCCGCCTGCACCATGCTGCTGATCTCTTGCTCGGCATGGACTTCGGCAGTGCGATCCTTCCACTCGACCACGGTGCCCAGGCGTTCGCCCTGCGCATCAAAGATCGGGTTGGCCGAGAGCGCAAACACCGAGTTGCCCATGTTCACCTGTGCCTTGCGCTCGCCCTTGAGCCCAGCCAACAGATTGCGTTGATGCGCCGGGTTGCGATGGAAGTGATCGAAGCTCTGGCCCATCACGCGGCGTGCATCAAACTGCGGCAGATCTTTGCGAATCTCGGCCTCGTTGCGCACCAGCATCTGCTGCACGGCAGGGTTGAGATAGATGATCGTGCCCTCGGCATCGGCAATCATCACATTGTTCGAGCTGTTGTCGAGCGCCTGGCGCACGCGCGAATTTTCGGCAGCCACCTTGGCCTCGCGCTCTTGCGCGGCCAGTGTGGCGGTCATGTCCATCCACTCAACCACGGTGCCAATACGAGTGCCTTCGGCATCAAGCACCGGGTTGGCCACCAAATCAAAAGTGCGGCTGCTGATCTTGATGCGCGTTTTGTATTCGCCCTTGAGGCCCGCCAGCAAGTTGCGCTGGTGGCTTGGGTTTTTATGAAAGCTGTCAAAGCTCTGGCCAACGATGTTGCGTGCATCAAAGCGCGGTATCACCGAGCGCATTTCGCTCTCGGCGGTTTGCATCATGTGCGCCACGGCCTTGTTCATGTAAACGATCACACCATTGGCATCGGCAATCATCAAATTGGTGCTGCTCTGATCGAGCGCCTGGCGCACACGCATGCTCTCGGCCAACTTGATGGCGTCGGCCTCGTTGCGCTGCTTGAGCCCCACTTGCATGGCGGCAATGGTGCGCAACAACGTTGAGGTTTCATCGCGCCCTTCGGCCTTGATCGTCGACGACAAATCGCCGCCTTGCACCGCTTGGGCCACCTTGACCGCCGTTTGCAGTGGCCGCGTGATCGAGCGCACCACGGCCAACCCCGCCAGCAAAGACACCACCACGATCGACGCACAAATACCCAGCAGCTTGGCCTGCGTCATGCGCAGCGATTGAATCCGGGCATTGATTGCCGTGTTGAGTGTTTCGTATCCCAACGACAAAAAGGCGTAGTGGCTATCGATAGATTGGCTGGCTTGTTTGAAGTATTCATCCGCATTGCCCTGAGGCGTGCTGATCAGCACTTGCGTGTTGATCATTTCTTTCACCAAATCGATGCTCTTGAACATGCCCTTGGCCTTGTCTTCGAGCGCAGTGCGAATACCGGCATCCGCCTCATACGCTTTGTGCAACTGCTCACCCAAACGAACTTGGCGATCAACAAGATTGCGCACCAGGGCCCCCAGCGCGCCTCGTTCAACATCGCTGATCTGCCGGCTGTTAAGCGCCGTCGCCCCACGAGCACGCAGCTGCCCCATGTCTTCAGCAATGCGCAAGCCCGTAAAGATCAACCCGTTTTGCAAAAAATAGGTGCTCGAATCAGGATCAAGCGACAGGCCGTAGTAATCACCCAGACGATCTACCAAGTTGATGGCCTCTTCGATCACATCGTGGTGCTCAACCGCCGTGCGAGCCGGATCGGTGTTGCGGCTGCTCACGGCGGCAGCCACAGCTGTCCAGCGTTTTTTTACGTCGGCCCATGAGCGTGCGATGGTTTCATCGGTAACCGATGCCATCACCTTGTCGATCTTGACGATCTCGTCGTTCACCTCGGCCTGCTTGGCCTCGCGTTTTTCGGCTGCACCCTGGCGGCCCGAAAGCGTGAGCACCGACAGGCCGCGGTGCACCTGCAACCCGTTCACCACATGCGCCACAGCGCTCACCGCCGGGATACCCGACACCTCTCGCTTCGATGCGTCAACCGCTTTTTCTGTTTCGATCAAATACAGCACCAGCGGCACCGCGCACGCGGTCAAGGCCAGCACGGCAATGATGACGAACTTCTGCCACAGCAGCAGGTTGGATAGCAGTCGATTGAGGTTCATGATGAGGGCTCCCTGAGGGCGAATCGGTGGGGTCTTGAGCGGGGGTTAGAAGTTGATGAATTTCGTTTCATCAACGGCGCCCGATGAAGCCGCGCCGTTGGCCAAGGGTTGAGAAGACGATGCCGCGGCATGATCCACCGGGCAGCCGGCTTTAGCGGTGCGGCGCCGCACAGCAGCGGCTTGATGCGCCGCCTGTTGCGCGGCTTGCTGCGCCGATCCGCCTGTGCGTTTTCGATCATGGCCCTGGGGGGCTGCTGCGTGGCTGTGGGCCGAAGGGGCAGCGCTGTCGTCGCGCAGCCTGAAAGCCGACATCGTGGATTGCAATTGCATGGCCTGTGCCGACAACTCTTCGGCGGTGGCTGAGAGCTCTTCGGCTGCCGACGCGTTTTGCTGCGTCGAGGCGTTGAGTTGCTCCATCGCGCCATTCACCTGCAGCACGCCATCCGATTGCTCACCCGATGCCGCCGCAATCTCTTGCACCAGCTCGGATGTTTTTTCGATCGACGGCACCATCTCTTTGAGCAACGAGCCGGCCTGCTCGGCGAGCTTCACGCTCGAAGTGGCCAGCTGGCCAATCTCAGCAGCAGCCACCTGGCTGCGTTTGGCGAGTTGGCGCACCTCGGCCGCCACCACCGCAAAGCCCCGGCCATGCTCACCCGCTCGCGCAGCTTCGATAGCAGCATTGAGCGCCAACAGGTTGGTTTGGTAGGCAATGTCGTCAACGATGCTGATTTTTTCGGCAATCGCGCACATCGCATCTACCGTGCGCTGCACCGCCTCACCGCCGCTTTGTGCTTCGTGCGCGGCCTTGGTGGCCATGCCGTCGGTCATCGTGGCGTTTTCGGCGTTTTGCTTGATCGATGCGGCCATCTCTTGCAGCGAGGCGGTGGTCGTTTCGACGCTCGACGCTTGTTCAACTGCAGATTGCGACAGCGATTGCGATGTCGACGACACCTGATCGGCAGCTGATGTGAGCTGGTTGGCCGATGCACGCACCTCGACGATGGTTCTCGATACCGACTCGATCAGCGTATTGAACATCGTGCCCAACTTTTCGAAGAAAGGCTCTTTGCCATCGGTTTCGATGCGCTGCGAATAATCACCCTGCGCCGCCCCTTCGACGATGCCGTTGATCTCGTTTTCGGCCTCGACCTCGGCGGTGCGATCCTTCCACTCAACCACCGTGCCGATGCGCTGCCCGGCCTGATCCGAAATGGGGCTGGCCGACAGAGCAAACACGCAATTGCCGATGTTGATTTGTGCCTTGTGCTCACCCTTGAGCCCAGCCAACAGGTTGCGTTGATGCGCCGGGTTGCGATGGAAGTGATCGAAGTTTTGCCCCAGCACACGACGCGCCTCAAACTGCGGCAATGCCTTGCGAATCTCGACCTCATTGCGTGCAAACATCTGCTGCACCGAGGGATTCATGTAGATCACCACGCCGTCGGCATCGGCAATCATCACGTTGTTCGAGCTGTTGTCGAGTGCCTGGCGCACGCGTGCGTTTTCGGCGGCCATCTTGGCCTCGCGCTCTTGCGCAGCCAGCGTTGCGGTCATGTCGCGCCACTCAACAGCCATGCCCAGGCGCTTGCCATCACCGCCCAACACGGGCGTGATGTTGAGATCAAAACGCCGCCCGCCCACATTGATGCGCGTGCTGTGTGAGCCCGTGAGGCGATCAAGCAGCCCACGCTGATGCGCCGGGTTTTTATGAAAGATATCGATATTGCTGCCCACCACGCGATCGGCATCAAAGCTGGGTAGCTCTTTGCAGATATCGGCCTGCGCCTCGCGCAACATGCTCAGCAGCGAAGCGTTGGCGTAAACGATGTTGAGGTTGGCGTCGGCCACCATCACATTGGTTGCTGCCACATCAAGCGCCTGCCGAATGCGCATGGCTTCGTCGGCGCGTTTTTTGGTGTCGGCCAACTCAAAACCCAGGCGGTTTTGCACCCGCCTCAAGGCGTAGAGCATGCCGGCCAGCTCATCGCTACCGGTTACCTTGACGATGCCATCAAAGTTGCCCTGCCCAAAGCGCTCAAGCATCTGCGAGCCCGCATGCAGGCTGCCGCCCACGCGCTTGGCCACCCGCCAGCCCAGGCCCATAAAGCCCACAAACAGTGCCACGGGCAGCGCCACCCGAGGCATACCCCCCTGCGCAGCCCAGGCGGCGCTGAGCATGCCTGCCGCAGCCAAAACACCCAGGCTGGCGAACTGCGCCTGCAAGTGTTTGCGGTTGAGCACCCAGGCCACCGGGTTAAGCGCCTTGATCAGGCTCTTGGACACCGCATTGCCTTCAACGATGGCCAGCCCGCCCGCACGCCCTTCTTTAAAGCGGCGATAGAGCGCATCAACCACCTCGATCTGCTCACGTGTCGGGCGCGTGCGCACCGACATGTAGCCCACCACCGTATCGCCTTCTTTGATCGGCGTGGCGTTGGCAACCACCCAATAGTGATCGCCGTTTTTGCGCCGGTTTTTGACGATGCCCGTCCAAGGCTTGCCGTCTTTGAGCGTGCGCCACAAATCTTCAAAAGCCTCTTCAGGCATATCGGGGTGACGCACAAGGTTGTGCGGCTGCCCGATCAACTCGGCCTCAGTAAAGCCGCTGGCCTCGAGAAAGTCTTCGTTGATATACGTGATACGGCCCTTGGTGTCGGTGCGCGACACGATGGTGCAGCCGTCTCGCAAAACATATTCTTGCTGGGTGATGGGCAGATTGGTGCGCATGGTGGTGAGTCCTCTCAGTGGGTGCCCGTTTCGGCGGCGTGGTTAGAAGACGCACGCACACCCTGGTTGTGGCGCATCGCGTAATCGGTGAGTGCGGGCACATCGAGCACCAGCGCTACGTCGCCCGAACCCAGGATGGTCGAGCCCGCAATAGCGCGCAGGTGTCTGAACATGCTGCTCAGGGGTTTGATCACGGTCTGATGCTCGCCCAGCAATTGATCGACGATCAGGCCAATGCGCGTGTTGCCGTCGCGCGCCACCACCAAACTGCGCCGCAGGGCTGCAGAGGGCTCTTGCTGATAAAAGCGCCCCACATCGAGATAAGGCAGCACTTCGCCACGCAAATTGAAGTAGCCGCTGATGCGGTCTGGATATTTGCTGCACTCGGGCGGCACATCGATGCACTCCGACACGATGGCCAGCGGCAGCACATAGTTGACACCGCCCACATCGGTGAGAAAGCCATCAATGATCGCCAGCGTGAGCGGCAACCTGATCTGCGTCGTCATGCCGCGCCCGGTTTCGCTGGCGAGGTTCATCTGGCCGCGCAGCGATTCGATGCTGCGCTTCACCACATCCATGCCCACACCCCGGCCCGAGAGATCGGTCACCTGATCCTTGGTCGAGAAGCCCGGCGCGCAAATGAGCTGATCGATCTCGCCAGGCGACAGTGTTTGGTCGGCACGCACCAACCCGCGCTCAATGGCCTTGGCCAGCAGGCGTTCGCGGTCGAGTCCCTTGCCATCGTCACTCACCTCGATCACGATCTGCCCGGCCTCGTGATAAGCGTGCAGAGCCAGCGTGCCGCGTGGCGATTTGCCTGCACCAGCGCGGTCTGCCGGCATCTCAATGCCGTGATCGAGGCTGTTGCGCACCAGATGCGTGAGCGGATCAGCAATGGCCTCAACCATCGATTTATCAAGCGATGTTTCGCCGCCCGTGATCTGCAACTCGACATCCTTGCCCAGGCTCTTGCTCACATCGCGCACCACGCGGTGAAACCGTGCAAACGTTTCGCCAATGGGCACCATGCGCAGCGACATCGCCCCATCGCGTGTTTGCTCAACCAGTGAGCGCACGCGCATGGCCGCTTCGTGGCAGGCCGCCACGTTTTCGTTTTCGGCAGCCAGCAACGATCCTGAGCTGGCGATCACCAACTCGCCGATCAGATCGATGAGCCGATCGAGTTTGTCGGCCTGCACGCGAATGAATCGCGCATCGTCGCCGCCTCGCCGATCTCGCGAAGCCACGCGCCGATCGCCACCACCGGCGCGGCGCTCAACCTGCTCGAGCGCCGTTGCATCGGCATCAACCGTTGTATCGGGCACCAGGGCATTCGCTTGAGCAAGCGCCACCGGCAGCGCAGGCTCAGCCGCTGCATCGGGTGCCAGCGGCTCGATCTTGAGCTCGCAATCTTCGAGTGCAAACTCAAAGGCAGATTCGATCACCGCGCGCCCGCCATCGGTGGCGAACTCGGTGGCAAAGCCCAGGTGGCACGATTCAGGCTCAAGGTGCTCGAGATCAGGAATGCGTTCAGCCAATACATGCATGCGGGCAAACTTGCCGCGCTTTTCGAGGTAGCGAATGAACGACAGCGGATCGAGCCCATTGCGCAAGGCATCGTGGCCAAAGCGCGCCTCAATGCGCCACACCGTGATGGCATCGTCGCCGCCATCAACCACCATGCCAGCCTGGGCGGGCGATGTCGCAGATGCCCCTGCCGACACAGCCGCTGCGCCATGGCTGCCACTGATCAAGGCCCGCAATTGCGAGCCAAGCGCGGCACTGTGCGCAGCCACCTCGGGATCGCCATCTTCGGTGGCCGTATCGGCCAACAACGCATCGATTTGATCGCGGCTTTGCAACAACAAGGCAATGGTGGATTCGTCAACCACCTTCTGGCCCGAGCGCAGCACCTCAAGCACCGCCTCGGCTTCGTGCGTAAAAGACACCACCCGCGTGTAGCCAAACAGCCCCGCCGTGCCCTTGATGGTGTGGGCAGCACGAAACGCCGCGTTGAGCGTCTCGGCATCATCGGGGCAGGTTTCCAGCCCCAGCAGGGCCTCTTCAAACTGGCGCAGCATCTCTTGCGCCTCAGCCAAAAAGCCCTCGCGGGCCACGGCCAAGATCTCGTCGTCGCTGGACGGCTTGCTCATGCGGCTTCTCCTTGCGGCTGCAGCTCAGGCGTCATGCCGTAGCCAGCCAGTGCCTCGCGCACGGGTTGCGCGGGTTCGCGCAGCACCAGCGAGCGGCCATCACGGGCCAGCGAGGCGCGCGTGGCCAGCAGCAGCTGCACCCCGGCGCTGTCGCAATCAGTGATGGCAGACAGATCAAGCACACCGCTGCCATCGAGCACCCAGGCCTGCAAGGCCTCGCGCTGCGCTGCGGCGGCGTAGATCGTGAGTTCGCCTTCGAGGGCGAGATCGGCGGCGGCGCTCATGATGTGGGCCCCGCTCAGGCCATGCAGAGTTTGTCGGCCGCCTCAACCAGCTGCGAGGGCTGGAAAGGCTTGGTGATCCACGCACGCACACCAGCGGCGCGACCCTCAGCTTTTTTCGACTCTTGCGATTCGGTGGTCAGCATGATGATGGGCGTGAACTTGTACGACCCCATCGTCTTGGCCTGCTTCACAAACGTGAGCCCATCCATATTGGGCATGTTCACGTCGCACACGATCAGGTTGTATTTGCGCCCATCGAGCTTTTTGATGGCGTCCATGCCGTCAACGGCCTCAACCACCTCATAGCCCACACGCTGCAAAGCCATGCGCACCACGGTGCGAAAACTGCCCGAATCATCAATGATCAATATGGTTTTAGCCATCATTCACCTCTGTCAAAAATATTCCACGCCCGAGTTGCTGCTCACTGCCACGCCGCCGTAATGCGCGGCACGCTGCTCTTCGGTCGTGTATGTGCCCTCAAGCCGCGCCAGCCACAGCCCGAAGTTCTGCGCTGCCGGATCAGGCTGCCCTGCCAACCAACCTTGAAAACGCTGCATATCGGCGCAGATGTGCGTGAGCATCTGGCTCATGCGGTCTTGATGCTGAAACCCGGCGTAGATCTGATCGAGGCTGCTTTGCACCTTGCGGCTCACGTCGTGCAGCACATGTGCCGACGATCCCGCCTCATTGATGCCCGCCATCACCTGCTGCAGCACCTCGCGAGCACTCTGGCGCGCCGCGTTGTGCAGCTCTTTGTCGGTCATCTCATCGCCATCGGCGCTGCGGCGCAGCTCAGCCACTTGCCGCTGAATGCCGTCGATGCGCTCAGCCAGCCGCAAACCAATTTCGCCAGATTGCCCAGAGAGCTTGCGCACCTCTTGCGCCACCACGGCAAAGCTCTCACCCGCCGCACCGGCACGGCGTGCCTCGATGGCCGCATTGAGCGCCACCAAATTGGTGTGCCGCGCCACGATCCCGATATCGTTGATCTGTTTGCGCATCTCGCCCACCACCGCCGCGATGCGCTCCATCTCTTGCAGCATCGTCTCTTTGGCCTGCATCGCGCGCTTAACGGGCTCAACCAGCGTCTGCACATGGTGATCGGCTTTATCGATCACATCATCTACCGCCCCCACGCCGAGCATCGACGACAGATCGGGCACATGCGACGCAGCCTTGTCGAGATCGCCTGCGATCCCGGCAAACGATTGCAACATCCCATTGGCAGATTCTTCGGATTGCGCCCGAGCCAGCTCAACCTGGTTGGCCCACACCGGCACCACCTGGCGCGCCAGCAAGATCGCGTGTTCATCGACGTCTTCTGACACCACCGCGTGTGCGCTCAACGCACGGCCTGCCGTTGATTCATCGGCTGAACCACGCCGCGCCCACAACAAGCCGGCCAACGCGCCGAGGCCAATGCTCGCCGCGCCCAGCAAACCACCTTGCGAGCCCAGCCATGCACCGGCCAGCAGCAGCACCGCTGTCAGCACTGCCAGCACCCACACGCCTGATGCGGCAGGGGCCGAGGCCTGAGCTTTGTCATCACCCGATACAACGTGAGTCGTCATGTCGCTGTTGAACGCCATTAATAAATAGTTGGTCGCTCTGTCACAGAGGCCGCCCTACTTCAGCGTTCACGCGCGAGCGATGAGTCGTTTGAGGTAATCGGTCAGCAGTGCCAGCCGCGAGATCAGCGCCTGTTGTGGCGCGCGCTCGTAGGCTTCGTGGGCTTTGACGACACGATCGAGTGCGGCATGGGTGTCGAGCGCCGAGCCCAGCGATTCGTCGAGTGTTTTGAGCTGCAGCAACGGGGCTCGCAGCGTGGCCGACGACAGCGCCGGTGGCGTTGGGGTTTCGAGCAGGATGCTTTTGAGCACATCCTGCCGCTGTGCCTGCACGGCCAGGGTGAGCTCTTGCAAGGCGTGCATGTATTGCGCCCCGGCCATTTGGCGCTGGATGGCCGAGAGTTCGGCGTTGGTGGTTTTGAAATAAGCGTAGCCCGTGAGTGCAAACGGGGCCAGAAAAGCCCCTGCCACAAGAGCCACCTTGGTGCCCACCGAGATGTTGCGCATCAGGCGCACGCCAGGGGTGAAGATGCCGTGGTATCGGTATTCGCCCAGCAAGCGGCCAAGCCCAGGCAGCCCTCGCAGGGGGACAGCGTTCACTGCGCGCATGAAAAGCGAAGCCATCACGGTGTGTTCCGGGTTGCGCCGCACCGGTTTGAACTGCAGACGGTTGCTGGCAGAAGTTGCCTTGAGATGCTGACATCAGTGGGCGGTGTCGATGGGGCGAAAAGCCACGCAGCGGCAGGCCATTTTTGTGCATCGATATCGGCTTTGCGGGTTTCGACCGATTTGGCCTGGGGGTTGAGGTGGCGCTGTGGTGGTGGCCACGATAAGCGTGCAAAAAGCCCGTTCATTCGAGCGATCAGGATGGCGCTCGACTCATAAAGTGTGTGCAGCAGTCGATACCCAAAAGCAACGAGCAACTGCTTGCAGCGGCTCGCCAAGGTGCCGGCATTTCGCTCGAAGCCGGCGGAGTCGAATACCGGCTGATGAGCATCGGCATGTCGCGCATGCCGTTCTTCAACTCGGGGCTGTTTGATCTCGTTGTTGACGGCACCTGGGCGTTGAGCGACCCCGATTTCATGGCCGCCAGCGATAAAAAAATCGTGCTCACCCTGGGCAGCACACTCAGCCATTGGCACGACATCAAAGGCAGCATCGAGGTGCTCAACCGGCTGCGCCCCGATCTCGTTGCCCAGCTCAAAGCCCTTGAATTGATCGATCCAACCAATGCCTATCTCGATGCCATCAAAAGCTTTGCCGTAGAGGGGCGCACCTCGCTCTCGGCACAAGAGTTTCTGGATCAAGGACAGCGCACACTGGCCCTCACAACCGCACTGCAAAAACACGCAGCCGAAGCCCTGGGCAACAACATGAACGAAATCGTCGGCCTGATGCGCCCCGGGCAAAAACACCTGGCCGACGTGATGCATGCCTTGCAAACCGTGCACGACGATGCCGCCAGCCACACCGAGCTCATCGCCAAACTCTCCACCGCCGCCGACGCCTTGCGCGATCAGGGCACCGAGCTGAGCGAAAAAGTAGCCGTTTTCAAACTGCACGACTGAAAAAACGGCCGAACCCAGCCAAACACCGCAAACCGCACACTTGACGGCACAAGACCCCTCCCGAGATACTGTAAAAAACAACAGTATTTCAGGAGGAAATCTTGCCCCACCCCACGCCGCGCCCCTCGCGTCTGCTTGCTCAACTGCGCGAGCTGATCCGCTACCGCCACTACAGCATCCGCACCGAAGAGGCTTACGTCTACTGGGTGCGCCAATTCATCCACTGGCATGGGCTGCGCCACCCGGCCCAGATGGGCGCTGTCGAAGTCCAAGCCTTTTTGAGCCATCTGGCCAACGAGCACAAAGTGGCGGCCTCAACGCACCGCCAAGCCCTGAGCGCCTTGCTGTTTCTCTACAAAGAGCTGCTTGGCCAACATCTACCCTGGATGGACGAACTCGGCCGCCCCACCCCCAAACAGCGTCTGCCCGTGGTGTTAACCGCTGCCGAAGTGGCAACCCTGCTCAACCAGCTCGACGGCACCGCGCAACTGCTGGGGCGCTTGTTTTATGGCACCGGATTGCGTCTGCTCGAAGGCCTGCGCCTACGCGTCAAAGACCTTGATTTCGACCGCAACGTGCTCATCGTGCGCGAAGGCAAAGGCGGCAAAGACCGCGTGGTGATGCTGCCCCGCAGCCTGCAACCCGAATTGCGCCAGCAGCTCGACCGCGCCCGCCTGCTCTGGCAAACCGATCGCCATGCCGGCTGCTGTGGTGTCCACCTGCCCAACGCGCTTGAGCGCAAATACCCGCGAGCCGGCCATGCGTGGTCGTGGTTTTGGGTCTTTCCGGCTGCCGCGCTCAGCGCCGATCCGCGCACCGGCGCCATCCGCCGCCATCATCTTGGCGAACAAGTTATGCAGCGCGCCATCAAAGCCGCTGTGCTGCGCGCCGGCATTCCCAAAGCGGCCAGCGTCCACACCCTGAGGCACTCATTTGCCACCCACCTGCTGCAAAGCGGCACCGACATCCGCACCGTACAAGAGCTGCTCGGCCACAGCGACGTCAGCACCACCATGATCTACACCCACGTGCTCAAAGTTGCCGCTGGCACCACAGCCAGCCCGCTCGACACCCTCGGCGCCCTGCCCACATCACCCCCGCAGGCCCGCGAACCCACCGCGCGCTACACCATCGGGCTTGCCCTAGTGGCCTAACCGCAGCGGCCAGCCGATAGAACCGATATGACGCCCTCCACCCGCTCCAACCACCTCACCGGGCTGATCCTCACCGGCGGCGGTGCGCGTGCGGCATATCAAGTAGGCGTACTGCACGCCGTGGCCGACATCCGGCGCGATTGCGGCGTTACGGCAGGCAACCCCTTTCCGGTGATCGCCGGCACCTCAGCGGGCGCCATCAACGCTGCGGGCCTGGCCTGCCGCGCCGATGATTTCGACCGCGCCATTACAACGATGGTCGACATCTGGAGCAACCTGCACGCCGAAGACATCTACCGAGCCGATTCATTCGGCGTCATCCGCAGCGGAGCACGCTGGCTCAGCCTCTTCTCTATTGGCTGGGCCCTGGCCCGCTGGCGCCGCATGCGCCCACGCTCACTGCTCGACAACGCCCCTATGGTGCACACCCTGCAGCGCCTGGTGCCCCTTGATCGCCTGCCCGACGTAATGGCACAAGGCCACATGCACGCCCTGGCCATCTCGGCATCGAGCTACACCACAGGCGAGCACATCACTTTTTACGAAACCCCGCACAACATCCCCCCCTGGCAACGCTCACAGCGCCACGCCGTGCGCGACCGCATCACCCTGGCCCATTTGCAAGCCTCATCGGCCATCCCCTTCGTCTTTCCGGCCATCGATCTGCCCATCGACGACCACCGCCAATACTTTGGCGACGGCTCGATGCGCCAAGCCGCCCCCATCTCGCCCGCCATTCACCTGGGCGCCGAAAAAGTGCTCGTGATCGGTGCGGGCCGAATGCACGAGCCCCCTGCCAGCGAGCGCAAACTGCACCACGAATACCCCAACCTCGCGCAAATCGCCGGCCACGCGCTGTCCAACATCTTTCTTGATGCCTTGGCGGTCGATGTCGAACGTCTGCAGCGCATCAACCGCACCGTCTCTCTACTGCCGCCCGAGGCTCGCGAGCATTCGACACTCAAACCCATTGATGTGCTCGTGATCGCCCCCAGCCAGCGCCTCGACGACATTGCCGCGCGCAACCTCAGCGCCCTGCCGCATTCGATCCGCACCATGCTGCGCGCAGTAGGTGTGCATGGCAGCGGCGACACCGCACGTGGCTCGGCGTTTGCCAGCTATCTGCTCTTCGAGCCGGCCTACACACACGAGCTGTTAGCGCTGGGTTATCAAGACACCATGGCCCGCCGCAACGATGTGATCCACTTCATGGGCTGGCCCCAGCGCCCCCACGCACCCCAGCACCACACCGCCCAGCCGCCCGACGCCCACGCAGCAGGCCCACAGCCGGCTCCCACACCGATCCTAGAAACCCAGCTATAATGCCGGGCTTTGCCGTCAAAGCGCTTCGTGCGTGCGCCGGCAAGATTGTGGACGGGAAGGCATCTTGCCGACCCATTTTTTAAGGGGCTGATATGTACGCGGTCATAAAAACCGGTGGCAAACAATACAAAGTTGCCGCTGGCGAAAAGATCAAGGTAGAACAGATTGCTGCGGAAGTTGGCCAAGAGATCGTGATCGACCAAGTTCTCGCCGTGGGTAACGGCGCCGAGCTCAAGGTTGGCACGCCCTTGGTTGCCGGCGCAACGGTCAAAGCCACGGTTGTGGCTCAAGGCAAGCACGACAAAGTGCGCATTTTCAAAATGCGTCGTCGCAAGCATTATCAAAAGCGCCAAGGTCACCGTCAGAACTACACCGAGCTGCAAATCAGCGCGGTCAACGGCTAAAACAGCAGCGGCTGACACTGTTCTAAGCATCCAAGGAGCTAAGAAATGGCACAGAAAAAAGGCGGCGGTTCCACCCGGAACGGCCGCGACTCCCAACCCAAAATGCTCGGCGTCAAGGTGTACGGCGGCCAGGTCGTCTCGGCCGGCTCGATCATCGTGCGCCAGCGCGGCACGCAATTCCACCCCGGCGACAACGTCGGCGTGGGGCGCGACCACACATTGTTTGCCCTGGTCGATGGCACCGTCTCGTTTGCCGTCAAGGGCTCGCAAAGCCGCCGCACCGTGATCGTCACGCCGGCGTAATTCGACGCGCCGAACGCGCCCCGGCACGCTCGGCCCTTCGACGCAAAGCCCCGGCCTGCCGGGGCTTTTTCATTCATACCCAGCCCACTCACACCGGCCCACGCAACCGCTACCATCGGCAATCAGCGAAAGATCCGAATCCATGAAATTTGTCGATGAAGTCACGATTGACGTCGTTGCTGGCGACGGCGGCAACGGCTGCGCGAGCTTCCGCCGCGAAAAATTCATCCCTTTCGGCGGCCCCGATGGCGGCGATGGCGGACGCGGCGGCTCGGTCTGGGCCGAGGGCAATCCCAACCTGAACACACTGGTTGATTTTCGCTACGCGCGCCGCTACGAAGCCAAACGCGGCGAAAACGGCCGAGGCACCGATCAATACGGTGCCGCCGCTGATGATGTGGTGTTGCGCATGCCGGTAGGCACCATCATCACCGACGACGAAACCGGCGAGCGCATTGGTGAGTTGCTCGAACCCGGCCAACGCATCTTGATCGCCAAAGGCGGCGATGGAGGCTTTGGCAACCTGCACTTCAAAACAAGCACCAACCGTGCCCCCCGCAAAAAAACACCCGGCTGGCCTGGCGAACAACGCTCGGTGCGCCTTGAGCTGCGCGTGCTGGCCGATGTGGGTCTGCTGGGCATGCCCAACGCCGGCAAATCAACCTTTATCGCAGCCGTTTCAAACGCCCGGCCCAAGATCGCCGATTACCCGTTCACCACGCTGCACCCCAACTTGGGCGTGGTGCGTGTCGGCCCCGAAAAAAGCTTTGTGGTGGCCGATATCCCCGGCCTGATTGAAGGTGCTGCCGAAGGCGCCGGGCTGGGCCACACGTTCTTGCGTCACCTGCAACGCACCCGCGTGCTGTTGCACATCGTTGATCTGGCACCGTTCGATGAGGGCGTCGATCCTGTGGCGCAAGCCAAAGCCATCGTCAACGAACTCAAAAAATACGATAAAGCGCTCTACGACAAAGAGCGCTGGCTGGTGCTCAACAAGCTCGACATGATCCCAGCCGAAGAACGCGCCGCGCGCGTCAAAGATTTCGTCAAGCGCTACAAGTGGAAAGGCCCGGTTTTCGAGATCTCGGCACTCACCCGCGAGGGTTGCGAACAGCTCATCCGCACCATCTACGAGCACGTCGCTGCCAAACAGCAAGCGCCGATCATCGAACACGATGTGCGCTTCGATGGCCCCGTGCCCGACGCCGAGCCAGCCGCCCCGCAACCCCGCCCACGCAAACCCCGCAAATCGGCTGCCCAGCGCGCTGCCGAGCTGGCCGAGCAAGAAGGCGAAGACGGCTTCGTTCCCGACGCCGACGACCCACGTTTTCGCTGATGCCGAACCGCACCGCTCATGAGTGACGTTCTCAAAAACGCCCGCCGCATCGTCGTCAAGGTGGGCTCCAGCCTGGTTACCAACGAAGGCCGTGGCGTTGATGCCAGCGCCATTGGCAATTGGTGCCGACAGCTCGCCATGCTGGCCGCCGAGGACCGTGAACTGGTGATGGTTTCCAGCGGTGCCATCGCCGAAGGCATGAAGCGCCTGGGCTGGGCCGCCCGCCCCAAAGAGCTGCATGAGCTGCAAGCTGCTGCTGCCGTCGGGCAGATGGGGCTGGCTCAGATGTACGAATCCAAGCTGAGCGAACACGGCATGGGCAGTGCTCAGGTGCTGCTCACCCACGCCGATCTTGCCGACCGCGAGCGCTATCTCAACGCACGATCCACCCTGCTGACGCTGCTGTCACACCGCGTGGTGCCGGTCATTAACGAAAACGACACCGTCGTCAACGACGAGATCAAGTTTGGCGACAACGAC
>CAZUCW010000015.1:5705-6940 GCA_964618825.1 uncultured Aquabacterium sp. | reverse complement strand
GTGGCCAACCTGATCGAAGCCGATGCGCTGGTGATCCTCACCGATCAAAAAGGGCTCTACAGCGCAGACCCTCGCAAAGACCCCGCAGCACGCTTTATCGATGTGGCCACGGCAGGCGACCCGGCGCTCGAGCAGATGGCCGGTGGCGCCGGATCACGCGTGGGCACCGGCGGCATGATCACCAAAGTGCTCGCAGCCAAGCGCGCCGCCCGCAGCGGTGCAAGCACCGTGATCGCCTGGGGGCGCGAGCCCGATGCCCTCGTGCGCCTGGCCCACGGCGAGCCCATTGGCACGCTGTTTGTGGCCAGTACAGCCAAACAAGCTGCTCGCAAACAATGGATGGCAGACCACCTGCTGCTGCGCGGTGCAGTGGTGGTCGACGACGGCGCAGCCCGCAAACTCATTGACGGTGGCGCCAGCCTGCTGCCCATCGGCGTCACCGAGGTGCAAGGCGACTTCCATCGTGGCGACGTAATCGCCGTGCGCAACGCCGCCGGCAACGAGATCGCCCGGGGCCTGATCAACTACGACAGCGCCGAAGCCCGCCTGATTGCGCGCCACACCAGCAACGACATCGAATCACTGCTGGGCTACGCCAACGAGCCCGAACTGATCCACCGAGACAACCTGATCCTGGGTTGAGCATCTCGTGGCCGCCAGCCGACACCGGCTGGGCACGGCGATCAACGGTTGGCGTCGGCGTGATCGATCTGATCCACCTGATCGATGTGATCGGGTGCTACCCCAGGCCGTGCGCCCAAGGCAGCGGGCGCGTGGCTCTGAGGCTCATCCACACCCGAATGAGAGAGCTCAGCCTCACGCCGCGGCCCACGCATGCCTGAGCGCAAATAGCGGTTGTGCCCGCTGGGGCGCGGCACGTAACGAGACAACTCGGTCAATGCCAGTTGATACACCTCACGCTTAAACTCGATCACCACATCGAGAGGCACCCAGTAATCATGCCAACGCCAGGCATCGAACTCGGGGTGATCGGTGGCACGCAGATTCATGTCGGTATCGCGCCCTACCAGCTGCAGCAAAAACCAGATCTGCTTTTGCCCCTTGTAATGCCCACGCGCATCGCGCCGGATGAAATGATCGGGCACCTGATAGCGCAGCCAATCTCGGGTGCGCGCAACGATGCGCACATGCTCAGGCAGCAGCCCCACTTCTTCGTGGAGCTCGCGGAACATGGCCTGCTCGGGCGTTTCGCCGGACTTGATGCCGCCCTGCGG
>CAZUCW010000015.1:0-5695 GCA_964618825.1 uncultured Aquabacterium sp. | reverse complement strand
GGATGATGCCGACGTTGGGCCTGAAGCCTTCACGGTCGAGCATAATCAACTCCAAATTTTTAACTGGTGTCATTATTGCATCGCCTCTTTGGCGTGCAAGCCCGGCCATACCCGGTGCGCCACTCACTACGCGAGCCGTGTGCCCAGCCCGCGCATCCGCTGCGTTGCTGTGCTGGCCACCTCTGTTTCTTCGCCCACCCCCCCCGTTTAACCCCCCCCGTTTGCGCGCCTGTAAGCCTCTCAGGTCTTCATCTCGACCCTCAAAGAAGCCCCCGCGGACGCTGAGATCGTCAGCCACAAGCTGATGATGCGGGCCGGCCTGATCAAAAAACTCGGCGCAGGCCTGTATACCTACATGCCAATGGGCCTGCGCAGCATTCGCAAGGTCGAAAATATCATTCGCCAAGAGATGGATCGCGCCGGCGCCGTTGAGCTCACGATGCCACTGGTGCAGCCCGCCGAGCTGTGGCAAGAAACGGGGCGCTTCGACAAGATGGGGCCCGAGTTGCTGCGCTTTCAAGACCGCCACGACCGCGATTTCGTGATCCAGCCCACCGCCGAAGAGGTGGTAACCGACATCGCCCGGCAAGAGTTGCGCAGCTATCGCCAACTGCCCAAAAATTTCTATCAGATCCAAACCAAGTTTCGCGATGAGCGCCGCCCGCGCTTTGGCGTGATGCGTGGGCGCGAGTTCACGATGAAGGATGCTTACTCCTTCGACCGCGATGTGGCCTCGGCTGGCCTGAGCTACGACCGCATGTATGCCACCTACTGCCGCATCTTCGATCGCCTGGGCCTGCAATACCGTGCTGTGGCAGCCGACACCGGCGCCATCGGCGGTGATCGTTCGCACGAATTTCAGGTGATTGCCGATACGGGCGAAGACGCCATCGTCTACTGCCCCACCAGCGATTACGCGGCTAACATCGAGCTGGCCGAAGCGCTGCCCCTGCTCGCACAGCGCAGCGCAGCCACGCAAGCAATGCAAAAAATAGCCACTCCCGGCAAAAGCACTTGCGCCGATGTGGCGGCATTGCTCGGTGTATCACTGGCGCAAACCGTGAAGTCGCTGGTGCTGGCCACCGATGAGCTCAACGAGGCGGGTGAGATTGTCAAATCAACCGTATGGCTGCTGCTGGTGCGTGGCGATCACGATCTCAACGAGGTAAAAGCCAGCAAGATTGACGGTCTCAAGAGCGGCTTTCGTTTTGCCAGCGAAAAAGAAATCGTCGAACACTTCGGCACCAAACCGGGCTACCTGGGCCCGCTCGGGTTGAGGCAACCGGTGAAGATCGTCGCCGACCACACGGTGGCCCACATGAGCGATTTCGTGGTTGGCGCCAATGAAGAGGGTTTCCATATTCAGGGTGTCAACTGGGGCCGCGATCTGCCCGAGCCCGACGTGGTGGCCGATATTCGCAACGTGGTTGAAGGCGATGCTTCGCCCGACGGCAAAGGCGTGCTGGCCATTCAGCGTGGCATCGAGGTGGGCCACGTGTTTTTCTTGGGCACCAAATACAGCGCCGCGATGAACGCGACCTTTCTCGACGAAACAGGCAAGCCCAAACCCTTCGAGATGGGTTGCTATGGCATCGGCGTAACCCGCATTCTGGGCGCAGCAATCGAGCAAAATCACGATGATCGCGGCATCATTTGGCCCGATTCCATTGCGCCATTTGCCGTCAGCATCTGCCCCATCGGCTACGACCGCTCGGCGGATGTCAAGGCGATGGCGGATCGGCTGTACGACGAGCTGCTGGCACTCGGCATTGATGTCGTGCTCGATGATCGTGGCGAGCGCCCTGGCGCGATGTTTGCCGATTGGGAGCTGATCGGCGTGCCGCATCGCGTGGTGCTGTCCGACCGCGGGCTCAAAGAGGGGCAGGTCGAATACCAAGGCCGGCGTGAGACCGAAGCCACAAAAGTAGCGCTCGGCGATGTCGTGGCCCTGTTGCGTGAGCGCGTGAAGATTGGGTAGCCTTGCAACAATATTGATGAGGGGCTGCTCTCTGAAATCAACAGCCTGATCTGTTTGCGATGTCTGCCTTGTTTTTGCTTCGTTTGATGTCTGCCCGCGTGGCCCAGGCCGCCCTGGCGCTGGGTTTGGCGGCGCTCGTGCATCCTGCGCTGGCGGGGGCACAAAAAGAAGAACCGCTGGCCGATGCGGTGCGTACCGCGCTGAGTGCAGCCATCAGCAACAACAGCGCACCACCGCAGATTGAGCATCGCAGCGTTGAAGATCGCATTGCCTTTGCCCGCTGGGTGGGCCTCAATGGCGACAAACTCAAGCGCAAGCATCCCAATTTTCAGGTGCGCCGCGAGTTTCTTGAAACCGTGTGGTACGAGAGCCGCCGCGCGGGGCTCGATCCCTCACTCGTGTTGGGCCTGATCGAGGTAGAAAGCGGTTTTCGCAAATACGCCATCAGCCGCGTTGGCGCGCGTGGCTATATGCAGGTGATGCCGTTCTGGACGCGCTCGATTGGCGATGGCGACACCAGCAAGCTTTTTCATCAGCAGGCCAATCTGCGCTTTGGCTGCGTGATCCTCAGGCACTACCTCAATATCGAACGCGGCGATCTCTTTTTGGCGCTGGGCCGCTACAACGGTAGCCGCGGGCGCGCCGAATATCCCAACGCCGTGCTCGGTGCGCGCAAACGCTGGGAAATCAAAGCCTGAGCGACAACGCAGCCCGCCTGAGCCGCATCCGCCGCGCTCAGAGGCCAGCCCAGGCTTGCGGTGAGGCAGCGCCTACCCCAGCCACACGCAACACCCGCTCAACGGTGTCGTTGATCAGATCGTCGATGGTTTGTGGGCGGTGATAAAACGCCGGCAATGGCGGAAAAATCACGCCGCCCATCTCGGTGACAGCCGTCATGTTGCGCAGGTGCGCCAAATTGAGCGGCGTTTCACGCACGAGCAGCACCAGACGACGCCGCTCTTTGAGCGTTACATCTGCCGCGCGCGTGAGCAGGTTATCGCCCAGGCCGTGGGCGATGGCCGCCAGCGATTTCATGGAGCACGGGGCGACGATCATGGCCTCGGTAGCAAAACTGCCGCTAGCGATGCAGGCCCCGATGTCGGCGTGGGTGTGTGCGTGATCTGCCAAAGCTTCGAGCTCTGCCCGATCCAGGCCGAGTTCGTGGTGCACATTGATCACCCCGGCTGGCGTTGCCACGAGGTGCGTCTGCACACCCAGCGCCCGTGCGCGCTCAAGCAATCGCACACCGTAGAGCGCACCGCTCGCGCCTGTGATGCCCACCACGATCCGTTGCGGATGCGGCGTGGGCTGCAGATTCACTGGGCTTTGGCGAGCTCTTGCTGCAACTCGCCGCTTTGATACATCTCCATCATGATGTCGCAACCACCGACGAATTCGCCGTTGATGTAGAGCTGCGGGATGGTTGGCCAGTTGGCGTACTCTTTGATGCCCTGGCGCACGGCCTCGTCTTCAAGCACGTTGAAGGTTTTGAAATCGGCCACACCACACGCTTTGAGAATCTCGATCGCGCGCCCCGAAAAGCCACACATCGGGAACTGCGCCGAGCCCTTCATGAAAAGAATCACCGGATGGTTTTTAACAAGATCGTCAATGCGTTGCTGAACGTCGCTCATGGCTGTACTCGTTGTAGGTGTAAAGAAATCAAAACAGGGTTGCGGTTATACGGCAAACCAGCCGCCGCCGCCTTGCGCACGGTATAAAACCCTGAGAACGAGCGGTGAGTACACCCGCCAAACGCGCACGCCCTGGGCGCAGAACAAGCCCTCAGAACGAATAGCTCAAACCCACCTGCACCATGGGCTGCAGGCGCAAATCGCGCACCACATCATCAACGCTGTCGAGCCCGTTGGTGAGCACCTTGCCAAAACGGCCTGCCGTGCCAGGGTTGCGCGAAATGAGCCCAAGATCGGCACTGAAGCGCCAAGCGCCATCATCTGAAGGGCTGGTGAACCCCGCACCCACATATGGCACGGCATGGGCAGTTGCTGCGCTGCCGCCATCCAGTGGATCAACGGTATTGGTAACCGGCGAGCCCCAGCCCAGGCGCGGCACGCTCAAGCTCAGGCTGCGTGCACTGCCCAACGGGCTGGCCGAAGGCAGCCACGGGGTGGTGGTTGAGCCACCGATCATGCCGCCGGTGGCCCGAAAACCGCTGTTGGGCAAGAAGAAATAATCTTCGAGAACACGCACGCCGTGAACCTTGAGCCCTTCGCCGTTGGCACTGATGAGCCGATCACCTGCGCCATCACCCCAGCCGCCACCACTCACGAGCACGATGGTGCGCTGACGCCAAGCGGGAGCAAACAGCGCCTGCACGCCCTCTTGCGGCGCAGCGGTGCTGCGATGAGGCAACCGCAGCCCCCCCGCCGAACTCAACTGCGCATGCGCCGACACCATCGCAACCGTGGCGATCAGCAAGCCGGCAATGCGAATCGAGGGTGTCATGGGATGGGCTCGGTGGGCTGCAAAGCATCGGGTGAGGATGTTTTTTGATGCTACGCCGTTCGTGAGCGACGCAGTTATTTTTACCGTTGCAAACACTTGCTCACGGTGAGCGTAAACCCCCTCACGAGGCCAGCGCGCCCTCATGCCAGCACGCGCCGGTGCAGCGCACATGCCCGCCAAGATCCAAGCGTCCGCTCACTTTTTTGAAGCCGCGTGCAGCCATCAGGGTTTTCACGGCCTCATGCTGGTTGTAGCCGTGCTCCAACAAGAGCCAGCCGCCGGCGTGTAAATACGCGGGAGCCTGTTCAACGATCTGGCGAATGGCATCGAGCCCATCGGCGCCTGAGGTGAGCGCGAGTTGAGGTTCGTGCTGAAGATCATCCAGGTGTGGATCGCCCTCGGCGATGTAGGGCGGGTTGCTCACCACCAGATCAAAGCGCCGACCCACCAGCGGCTGCCACCAGCTGCCTTGCAGCCACTCGATGCCGAGGTTGGTGCGTTGCGCATTGGCACGCGCCACATCGAGCGCTGCGGGGCTGCAATCGACCGCGCACACACGGGCTTCGTGGCGATGGGTTTTGATGGCCAACGCCAAAGCGCCACTGCCGGTGCCCAGATCCGCCACATCGCGGGCTTCGTTTTCGGGCAACAGGTGCAGCGCCCAATCCACCAGGGTTTCGGTGTCGGGACGCGGAATCAACACGCTGGGGTTGACGTGCAGATGGAGCCCATAGAACTCTTTTTCACCCAGCAGGTAGGCCAGCGGTTCGCCCGCCGCGCGGCGCTCGATGAGCTGGTTGTAGCGGGCGTGCTGATCGGCGGTCATCAGGTGTTCGCCATGGCTGATGAGCCAGCTGCGAGGATGGCGCAGCAGCGCCGAGAGCAGCAGTTGGGCATCGAGCCGATCGAGCCCATGCGAGCGCGCGGCGCGCAAGGCCAGCTCAACCGAGTGGTGATTCATACACCCATCCCGAGGCTGGCTTCGAGCTCGGCCAGTTGATCGGTGGCTTGGGCGGATTGCAGTGCGGCGATCACGTCGTCGATTTCGCCATCCATGATGGCGCCCAATTTGTAGAGCGTGAGGTTGATGCGGTGATCCGTAAGCCGCCCCTGCGGAAAGTTGTAGGTGCGGATGCGGTCTGAGCGATCACCACTGCCCACGAGGCTTTTGCGCGTGGCCGCCTCTTTGGCCTGGCGAGCGCTGCGCTCTTGATCGCGGATGCGTGCGCAGAGCACCGCCAGCGCCTTGGC
>CAZUCW010000014.1:0-45518 GCA_964618825.1 uncultured Aquabacterium sp. | reverse complement strand
CGATATGGCCGACAACATCGTCCACCTCGTGCTGGCTCGCCTGCCCGACGCTCCTGCGGGCTCCAAGGGCATCTCGCTGTTCGCCGTGCCCAAGTTTTTGGTGAACGCTGATGGCTCGCTGGGCAAGCGCAACGGCATCTACTGCGGCGGCCTCGAGCACAAGATGGGCATCCACGGCAACGCCACCGCCCAGATGGTGCTCGAAGACGCCATCGGCACTCTGGTGGGCCAGCCCCACCGCGGCCTGCCGGCCATGTTCGTGATGATGAACGCCGCCCGCCTGGGCGTGGGCAACCAGTCGCTGGGCCTCACGCAAGTGGCGTATGAAAACGCCGTGAACTACGCCAAAGACCGCGTGCAGATGCGCGCGTTGTCGGGCACCAAGCGTCCCGATCTGGCGGCCGATCCCATCATCGTGCACCCCGATGTGCGCAAGATGCTGTTGATCGCTCGCGCTTACGCCGAAGGCGCTCGCGCGCTGGTGTATTACGTGGCCATCGAACTCGACAAGGCACACAACCACCCCGACGAGGCCGTGCGCAAAGAGTCTGAAGACACCGTGGCCCTGCTGACACCGATCGTCAAAGCCTTCATCACCGACAACGCCTGGGAAGCCACCCGCCATTGCCAGCAAGTGTTTGGCGGCCACGGCTTCATCCACGAGTGGGGGGTTGAGCAGTTCGTGCGCGACGCCCGCATCAACATGATCTACGAAGGCACAAACACCGTGCAGTCGCTTGATCTGCTGGGCCGCAAGGTGCTGGGCGACGGTGGCGCCAAGCTCACCAAGTTCGGCAAGGTGATTGGCCGCTTCGTCAAAGAAAACGCCGATAACGCCGAGATGCAAGAGTTCACCAAGCCGCTGGCCGATCTGGGCCAAAAGGTGCAGGCCTTCACGATGGAAATCGGCATGAAGGGCATGCAAAATCCCGACGAGGTGGGCGCTGCCGCCGTTGATTACCTGCGCGTGGTGGGCCATCTGGTTTACAGCTATTTCTTCGCTCGCATGGCCAAGATTGCGCTCGAAAAACAAGGCTCCGGCGATCCGTTCTACAAGGCCAAGCTGACGACGGCACGCTTTTACTTCGCCAAGCTGCAGCCCGAAGTCGAAACGCTGATGATCACCGCCAAGGCCGGTCTGAAGCCGCTGATGGAGATGGACGAGTCGCTGTTCTGATCGACGCGTTTATCTTGGTTCTGAACGAAGGGGGTGTGCATGGTGGCCCCCTTCGGTTGTCGCCACCACACCATGCCTGAGCAGTTGAGGCTTGGATGAAATCGAAAATCTGGTGGATGGTTTTGGCCTGCGCTTTGAGCGTCAGTGCCAGCGCTCAGAGTTCGCCGGTGGGCTTGTGGAAGACCATCGACGATGCCAGCGGACGCGAGAAATCGCTGATCCGCATCGTCGAGTCGGGGGGCGTGTTGGTGGGTCGTGTCGAAAAACTGCTCGACCCGGACGACAAGCCCAGCATCACCTGCGAGCTGTGTTCTGACGAGCGTAAAAACCAGCCGGTGCTGGGCATGACGGTGATCCGCAACGTCAAGCACAACGCCAGCAATCCGGCGCTATGGGATGGGGGCGATGTCCTTGATCCCAAAAATGGCAATGTGTACCGTGTGCGCCTGACGCCCGTCGAGTCAGGCAAGAAGTTGGAGGTGCGAGGCTTTATCGGGGCGCCCGTTTTCGGACGGACCCAGACTTGGCTGCGCATCGAGTGAGTAACCGCGACTAACCCAGCGAGAACAGCATCTTTTTGCTCTCGCACATCACTGGAGAATTGAAGTGAGTCGATTCAATGTTCGCAAAGTCGCCGTGCTGGGCGCTGGCGTCATGGGGGCGCAAATTGCCGCCCACCTGGTCAACTGCAAGGTGCCGGTCGTGCTGTTCGATCTGCCCGCCAAAGAAGGCCCCAAGAACGGCATCGTTACCAAGGCCGTCGAAAACCTCAAGAAGATGAAGCCTTCGCCGCTGGGCGTGGCTGAAGATGCCGTGCTGATCGAGCAGGCCAACTACGAAGAGCATCTCGAAGCCCTGCGCGGCTGCGATTTGATCATCGAGGCGATCGCTGAGCGTCTCGACTGGAAAGAAGATCTCTACAAAAAGATCGCTCCGTTCGTTAACGACAAGGCCATCCTGGCCACCAATACGTCGGGCCTGTCGATCACGGCCATGGCCAATGTGTTGCCCGAGCAGTTGCGCTCGCGCTTTTTGGGCATCCACTTCTTTAACCCGCCGCGCTACATGACGCTGCTGGAGCTGATCCCCACGCAGTACACCGCGCCTGAGGTGGTCAACCAGCTCGAAGACTTTGCCACCCGTGCCGTGGGCAAGAACGTGCTGCGCGCCTACGACACGCCTAACTTCATCGCTAACCGCGTGGGCGTGGCTGGCATGCTGCTGACCTTCCGCGAAGTGGAGCGTTCGGGCCTGGGCTACGACATCGTCGATGATCTCACCGGCAAAAAGCTGGGCCGTGCTTCGTCGGCCACCTTCCGCACCGCCGACGTGGTGGGCCTCGACACGCTGGCTCACGTGATCAAGACGCTGCAAAACGGCGCCAAAGATGATGTGTTCGCCTCGGCGTTCGACACGCCTGCTGCGCTGACCGCGCTGGTCGAGAAGGGCAACCTGGGTTCGAAAACCAAGGCGGGCTTTTTCAAGAAAGAAGGCAAGACGATCCTGCAATTCGACCTGAAGACCGGCGAGTACGTGGCCGCTGGCAACAAGGCCGATAAGGATGTCGTTGAGATCCTCAAAAAGCCTGCTGCCGAGCGCCTGAAGGGCTTGCGTGAATCGACCAACCCTCAAGCCCAGTTTGTGTGGGGCATCTTGCGCAACGCTTTCCACTACGCTGCCGTGACGCTTGAGTCGATTGCTGAATCGGCCCGCGATGTTGATTTCGCGATGCGTTGGGGTTTTGGCGCCAAGCAAGGCCCCTTCGAGCTGTGGCAAGAAGCCGGCTGGAAACAAGTGGCTCAGTGGATCAAAGAAGATATTGATGCCGGCAAGGCGCTGAGCAAGGCACCGCTGCCCGCTTGGGTGTTTGATGGCCGCGACGGCGTGCACACCGCCGAAGGCTCGTGGGCGCCCAAGGCCGGCAAATATGTGCCGGTACGCGATCTGCCGGTTTACAAGCGTCAGTTCTTCCGCGAAAACGTGCTGGGCTCGCAAGCGCCTACGGGTGCCACCGCTGGCAAGACCCTGTTTGAAGACGCAGCTATCCGCCTGTGGACGATCGACGATGAGGTGGTGATCGCCTCGATCAAGTCGAAGATGCACACCATTTCGGCTGAAGTGACCGCCGGTTTGGCCAAAGGTCTGGAGCTGGCCGAGGCTGGCTACAAGGGCTTGGTGATTTGGTCGCAAGATGGCCCGTTCTCTGCCGGTGCCGATCTGCAATCGATGATGCCTGCCTTTATGCAAGGTGGTGGCAAGGCCATTGCGCCGTTTGAGAAGCAGCTGCAGGATTTCATGCTGTCGCTGCGCTACAGCAACGTGCCGACCGTGGCGGCCATGCATGGCCTGGCGCTGGGCGGCGGTTGCGAGCTGGCGGTGCACGCGGCCAAGCGCGTGGCGGCAATGGAAACCTACGTGGGTTTGGTTGAAGTTGGCGTGGGCTTGATCCCCGGTGGCGGCGGTTTGGCCTATCTGGCACGTCGCGCGGCTGAGTTGCTCGAGCCCTCGAAGGGCGTGTCGGGCCAAGTGGGTGGCGATCTGATCGGTTTCGTGAAAGAGGGCTTCCAGGCGGCAGCCATGGCCAAGGTGGCCACGTCGGCCATCGAGGCGCGCAAGTTTGGCTACCTGCTCGACGGCGACATCGTGGTGCCCAACAAGGACGAAGTGCTCTACGTGGCCATTGCACAAGCCAAGGCGATGTATGAGTCGGGTTACCGCGCGCCGGCCAAGAAGCTGTTCCCCGTGGCGGGCCGCAGCGTTAAGGCCACGTTGCAGTCGTCGCTCATCAACATGCGTGATGGCGGCTTTATCTCGCAGCACGATTACTACATCAGCTCGGCCATCGCCGATGTGCTGACCGGCGGCGATGTGGATTACGGCACGCTGGTGAGCGAAGAGTATCTGCACACGCTGGAGCGCAAGCACTTCTGCACGCTGCTGGACAACCCCAAGACGCAAGAACGCATCATGGGCATGCTGTCGACCGGCAAGCCCGTCCGCAACTGATCGATCGGAGCACACAACATGACGAAGCAAGTTCGTGACGTTTACATCGTCGCTGCCACCCGCACCCCGATCGGCAAATCGGGCCGTGGCGTGTTCAAGAACACCCGCCCCGAGACGCTGTTGGTGGCTACCATCAAAAACGCCCTCAAGCAGGTGCCCACGCTCGACACCTCGGCGATCGAAGATTCGATCATCGGCTGTGCCATGCCTGAGGCCGAGCAGGGCATGAACGTGGCCAAAATCGCCAATCTGCTGGCCGGTCTGCCCAAGACCGTGGCCGGCGTGACGATCAACCGCTTTTGCGCCTCGGGCATCACGGCGGTGTCGATGGCCGCCGACCGCATTCGCGTGGGCGAAGCCGAAGTGATGATCGCCGGTGGCGTTGAGTCGATGTCGATGGTGCCGATGGGGGGCAACAAGCCGTCCTTCCACCCCGATATCGTCAACATCGATGAAAACGTGGGCATCGCCTACGGCATGGGCATGACGGCCGAGAAGGTGGCCGAGAAGTGGGGCGTGAGCCGCGAAGAGCAGGATGCCTTTGCCACCGAATCGCACCGCCGCGCCATCGCTGCGCAGCAAGCCGGTTTCTTCGATGCCGAAACCACGCCGATTGAGATCGAGGTGCGCACGCCGAACCTCGAAACCGGCGAAGTGACGATCACCAAAAAAACCATCAACCGCGATGAAGGCGCTCGCCCCGAAACGTCGGTCGATGGTCTGGCCAAGCTGCGTCCGGTGTTCGCTGCCAAGGGCTCTGTGACGGCAGGCAATTCGTCGCAAACGTCAGACGGCGCAGGCTGTCTGATCCTGGCTTCGAAAGAGGCTTGCGAAAAATACGGCCTCAAGCCGCTGGCGCGTTTCGTGGCATTCGCCGTCAAGGGCGTGCCGCCCGAGATCATGGGCATTGGCCCGATCGAGGCGATCCCTCTGGCCCTGCAATATGCCGGGCTGAAGGCGTCGGATCTCGATTGGGTTGAGCTCAACGAGGCCTTTGCCGCACAGTCGCTGGCCGTGCTCAAAGATCTCGATGGCAAGGGCCATGTGCTGGATCGCGCCAAGGTCAACCCGATGGGCGGCGCCATTGCGCTGGGCCACCCGCTGGGCGCCACGGGTGCCATCCGTGCGGCCACCGTGGTGCACGGTTTGCGCCGCACCGGCGGCAAATACGGCATGGTGACGATGTGCATCGGCACCGGCCAGGGCGCTGCCGGCATCATCGAGCGCGTCGACAGCCTGTGATCGGCTGACGCACGTTCGTTGCACCCACAGAAGGCCCGCCGCTCGTGCGGGCTTTCTTTTGCCCGCCTCGCGTGATGCGGCGGCGGGCGCTTGAGATGGTTTATTGATCGCATCACGAGGAGACACCCATGAGCGATATCCTGGTGCACCGCGAAGGCGGCATCCTCACCCTCACCTTTAATCGGCCCGATAAGAAAAACGCCATCACCGGCGCGATGTACACCGCGCTGGCCGATGCGCTGCAGGCCGCCGCCACCGATGACAGCGTGCGCGTGGCCGTGATTCAGGGCAGTGCCGAGGCTTTTACCGCCGGCAATGATCTGATGGATTTCATGATGAATCCGCCCAAGCTGGATACGCAAGGCGATCTGCCGCCGGTGTTTCGTTTCTTGAAATACATCAGCGAGTTTCCCAAGCCCATCGTGGCTGCTGTGGCCGGCCCGGCGGTGGGCATTGGCACGACGCTGCTGTTTCACTGCGAGCTGATCTACGCGGGCGACAACGCGGCGTTCAGCATGCCCTTCGTTAACCTCGGCGTGTGCCCCGAGGCGGGGTCGAGCTACTTCATGCCGGCGTTGGTGGGGTATCACCGCGCAGCCGAAAAGCTCATGCTCGGCGAGCCTTTCTATGCCGAAGAGGCCGTTGAGATGGGGCTGGTGAATCGCATCGTGCCGCCGCATGAGGTGAATGCCTACGCGCAAGCGCAGGCGGCCAAACTCGCGGCCAAGCCCATGGCCTCGCTGGTGGCCACCAAGGCGTTAATGAAGAAGATGCAGGCCCATGTGCCGGCGCTGATGGCCGAAGAGGGGCAGCGCTTTGTCGAGATGCTGGTGGGGCCGGCTGCGCACGAGGCGATGTCGGCCTTTATGCAAAAACGTGCGCCTGATTTTTCGAAGTTCTGATGCGCCCCATGGGGGGATGCGCGCTGCGCCGGGCGCAATATGGCCGGGTTCAGCGCGTTTGGGCGCCCTCGGTGTCGACGCGGTAGTGATCGCCCTCGACGATCACGGGGGTGCCCACGGCCGGCGCGGCTTTGTCGACAAAATGGCGTTCGCTGCCATCGGCCATGCGCACGCTCACGCGGTAGACGGTGGTGGCCTTCATGTGTTTTTCAACCGCGTTGCCGGCAAAGCCGCCACCCACGGCGCCCAGCACGGTCATGGCGGTTTTTCCGCTGCCCTTGCCCATCTGGTTGCCCACCAGCCCACCCAGCACACCGCCGGCCACGGCGCCCACGCCAGAGCCCTCGCCCTGACGCTTCTCGGCGGTCACTGATTCGATCACGCCGCACGTTGTGCAAGGTGCGGCGGCTTCGCTGTTGGGCGCCGCTGCCGGGGCCTTGGCCTTGCTGCTGGATGGCGCCGCACGGTGTGCGCTGGGGCGCACTGTCGATGAGGCCGTTGCCGTTGTGCCAGCGGTTGCGCCGGCTGCCGGAGCGCTGGCGCTCATTTCGGCGTTGGGATCGACCCCCTCGCCACCCGAGCGCATGGCCAACGCCGCGCCCAGCCCCACGAGGCCCAGCAGCAGCACGCCGCCCACCGCCCACATTTGGCGCGGCAGGCCGCCCGGGGTGCGTGCCGCCAGCGGGGTGGACGCCGCAGTAGCCGCATGGGCTGAGGCACGGCCCGCATCGAGCGGCATGGGGCGCGAGGGGTGTAGCTCTTCAAAAAGCGGGGCGGCGTTTTCTTGGGTCATAAAGCAATCACGTAAACAACGGCGTGAGCCTGGGGTGAGACAGCGCCCGGGGGGGGGCTGCGCGGCGGCGCAGCCTTTGGGCCACCTCGCAGTGTGACGATCTGCCGCTGTGGCGGTGTCACGATTTGTGTCGAGGGCTCAAGCTGAGGCTTTGGGGATCGGGCGCGGGCGACCGTCGAGATCGATGGCCACGTAGGTGACGTTGGCCTCGGTGACTTTGACGATTTGCGGATCAGCCGGATTGCGCTCGGCGTAGACCTCGACGTGCACGGTGATCGATGTGTTGCCCACGCGCTCGACGCGGGCGTAAAACGACAACAGATCGCCGATCGACACGGCGTTTTTGAACACAAACTCATTGACGGCGATGGTGGCCACCCGGCCCTTGGCCAGCCGCAGCGGCAGCACGCAGCCGGCCAAATCCACCTGAGCCATGATCCAGCCACCAAAAATGTCACCATTGCCGTTGGCGTCTTTGGGCATGGGCATCACGCGCATCACCAGCTCCATATCGGTGGGCAGGCCGGCGGGGGTGCGGGGATCGTTCAGATTTGTCATATCAACCTCGGTAACAACGGGGTGCGGCGCAGGTGCCGCTGCAATGGTTTTGGCTTGGATAAGGATTGTTTCAGATGCGACGTGAACATGGGCGCGCGGCCCCGATAAACCCCGTGCTGCCTTCGCGCACCGATGGGGCGACGCTCAAGCGTTTTCTGGCGTATCTGTGGCCTTATCGGTTGCGGGTGGGGGTGGCTTTAGGTTTCATGATTGCGGCCAAGGTGGCCAATGTGGGCGTGCCGTTGCTGCTCAAAACCTTGGTGGATCGATTGCCCCCCGGGGGTGCCGGTGGTGCGGCGGGTGCATCGTTGCAGGCGGCGCTGCTGGTGGCGCCTGTGGGGCTGATCGTGGCGTATGGCGCATTGCGGGTGGCCACCGCGCTGTGCACCGAGTTGCGTGAGCTGATCTTTGCCCGTGCCACCGAGGGCGTGGCGCGCCGCATCTCGTTGCAGACCTTTCGACACCTGCACGATTTGAGCTTGCGCTTTCACCTCGAGCGCCAAACCGGCGGCATGACGCGCGATATCGAGCGTGGCACACGCGCCATCGGCTCGCTCATCTCGTATTCGCTCTACACCGTGCTGCCCACGGCCATCGAGGTGGCCATCGTGCTGTGGCTGCTGGGCTCGCGTTTCGATCAGGGTTTTGTGTGGATCACGTTGGCCGCGCTGGTGGGCTACATCGCGTTTACGGTGACGTTCACGCAGTGGCGCACACGCTTTCGGCGCCAGATGAACGAGCTCGATTCGCAGGCCCACACGCGTGCCATCGATTCGCTGCTCAACTACGAAACCGTCAAATACTTCAACAACGAAGATTTTGAGGCTCGGCGCTACGACGAGAGCCTCGAGACGCTGCGCCGCGCCGCCATCAAATCGCAAACCACGCTGTCGATGCTCAACACGGGCCAGCAGCTCATCATCGCTGCCGGGCTTGTGGCGATGTTGTGGCGTGCCACCGAGGGCGTGGTGGCCGGCGCCATGACGCTGGGCGATCTGGTGATGGTGAATGCGCTGATGATTCAGCTCTACATCCCGCTCAATTTTTTGGGCGTGATCTACCGCGAGATCAAGCAATCGATTGCCGACATCGATCGCATGTTTGCGCTGCTCGACCGCGAGCGCGAGGTGCCCGACGCGCCCGGCGCGTTGCCGCTGCAGGTGTGCGAGGGCGCTGTGCGTTTTGAGCGCGTGAGCTTTGGCTACACCCCCGCTCGGCCCCTCTTGCACGAGGTGAGCTTCGAGATCCCCGCCGGGCAAATGGTGGCGGTGGTGGGGCCATCGGGTGCGGGCAAATCAACACTGGCGCGGCTGCTCTATCGCTTTTACGACATCGATGCAGGCCGCATCTGCATTGATGGGCAGGACACGCGCGCCGTTACGCAAGCCAGCGTGCGCCAGGCCATCGGCATCGTGCCGCAAGACACCGTGCTCTTTAACGACACGGTGGCCTACAACATCGCTTATGGCCGCGTGGGCGCCACGCACCACGAGATCGAGGCCGCCGCCCGCGCCGCTCGCATCCACGATTTCATTGCCGCCTCGCCCGAGGGCTACGCCACGATGGTGGGCGAGCGCGGGCTCAAGCTCTCGGGCGGCGAAAAGCAACGCGTGGCCATTGCGCGAGCGCTGCTCAAAAACCCGCCGATTCTGGTGTTCGACGAAGCCACCTCGGCACTCGATTCGGCCAACGAGCGCGCCATACAGAGCGAGTTGCGTGCCGCAGCACAAGGCAAAACGGTGCTGGTGATTGCGCATCGGCTGTCCACCATTGTTGAGGCGCACGAAATTTTGGTGATGGATGCCGGACGCATCGTGGAGCGCGGCACGCACGCCGCGTTGCTGGCCGCGCAGGGCATGTATGCGCGCATGTGGCACCTGCAGCAAACCGAACGCGCGGCCTGATCCGAACGGCTCCCCCGGGCCTGGCGAGCGCTGCGACGGTTGTCGTAGCGCTGCTGGCGCCATCCCCCATGGCTCCCTAACTTGCAGCGTCTGGCCTCCCTAACTCATGGCGCTGGGGTGCATTGCTGCGCTCGGGTGTGCCCCATACGCTTGAGTTCACCTGCTGCACGAACGCTTGGCGTGTGCCGCAGTTCATTCATTCGGATCTGGAGGACACATTCCATGAACACCCCTGTTTCTTTGCGCACGCAGCTGCGTCGGTGTGCGGTTGGCGCGCTGGCAGCCACGGCGTTGAGCTCGGCCTTTGCGCTCAAGGTTGATATGTATGCGATCGGCAACTGGAGCGGCGGCAACTGCGCACCCGGCGACACCGACACCGATCGTGGCCAGTGGCCCGGCATGGCTGAGGCTTGGTACAACAAGATGGGTGCGATGGGGCACACCAAAACGGGCAAATTCGTTGACGGCAACATGACGCTGCAGCGCTTTTGCGATCCGTCGGTCAATGCCAGTTGCAAAGACTATCTGTGGGTGGATTGGCCCGAGGCCGCCATCGTGGCCGCCCATGGTTACGACGCCGGCAACGCCTGGGGCACGCTGATGCGCAACAGCTGGGGCGGCTCGTGCAACACCATCATGGGCGGCGGCAGCCCCAACGTGAGGGTGGGCGACAACAACCTCAAGTTTCTCAACGCCTCGTCGTGCCTGAGCCTGAACGACAACTACTTCAACCAGATGCGCTTCTCAATGAAGAAGCCCAACAGCAGCAAGGGCCTGCACGTGATGACCGGCTTTCACGGCGTGATGTGGATCTGGTCGGCCTACAACGGCAATTATTCGAGCGCGGCACAAGACGGCCACATCTCGAGCGTGGCCAAGGGCTGGGTGATCAATCACTACAAATCGAATTCGGTGGGCTGCGCGGGCTACGACCCATTCAACTGGTTTGGCACCTGCCAAGATCAATGCCCCACGGCCTATTCAACCGACAGCACGCCCAGCCGCGCGCTCAACCGCTTGCTCTACGAGCGCTACAACAACTCGGCTGCGTTTGGCTCGCCCATCAACACCAACTACTACGCGTGGATGGGCTACTTGGGATGCGATCCGGTGGCGCAAGACGGCTTCAACCCCTGAGCCCGGGTTGGACGCACGCATCGCATCCGATACGCATCTGAAAGGACACACATCATGTTGAAAATCAAGTTCACTCTGGCCGTGGCGCTGTCGGCGCTGCTGCCATCGGCGTTCGCGCAGACCGAGCCGTCATACGCCCAACTGCGCGAAGCCATCGGGCGCGCACTGCCCCCCGTGATCGGCAAAGACAACGCCGAGTTGGCCAAAAAACTGCAAAGCGTTCGCATCGACGGCGCGATCTCGAAGAACTTCGATTCGGCCCGGGTAGCCAAGGCGTTCTTTGGCCGCAGCACGCCGGGCAACGCAGCCGATTGCCGCTCAGCCACGACCGATCAAAACGAGGCCGATGAAGGGCTGTGCGAGTTGTCGTCGGGCCAGCGCGACGATCCCACCGGCGCCTACATCCTCATGGGGCACAGCAAAAACGTGGGGCAGGGCAATTTCAGGTTCATCAAGCGCCCGGCTTTTAAACCCGAGGGCACAACCATCCCCGGCAGCATCAAGTTGTCCAACGATGCCGCGTATGCAAACGCGCTGAAGTTTTTGGATCTGGTGGGCGTGCCGCGCACCGAGATTGCCGTGCCCCCCAGCAATGCCAAAAACCCGTTGCCGGTGCGCAGCCTGGCGGTGAGTGCCACGCAAGAGGGGCGCAGCACCCCGATCGTGATCGGCAAAGTGGTGTCGATTCCGCGTTCGTTTGCCGTGCCAGGTGGTCTGTTTAAAGGGCCCAATGGCGAGGTGCTGGATCGCGTGGTGGCGCCAGGCAATGCCACGGTGGTGCTCGACGACAGTGGCGTGCAGATCGCCAATATCGAAGAGTGGGGCGATGCGCAAATCGATATGCACCTCGATCCGCGGCTGGCCAAATCTGCCGAAGAGCTGATCGAAGAAATCACGCAAGACCTCTACAACGAGGGGGTGCGCGACGTGGGCACGATGTCGATCCTGATCGGGCTGCGCAAGGCGTATCCGAACCCAGATGATCCCAATCCTCCGCTGTGCCCGGTGTGCGGCGTGCTGCGTCCGGCGCTGCGGGTGATCGTGTCGCAACTGCCGGCAGGCGAAGTGTCGATCGACAAGGCCGCATATGCCGTGCCGGGGTTGGTGCGCGAATACGATTTGGTTGATGCCACCGAGGCCGAGGCGCCGGCTCGCTGAGCGAGCCACGGTTTAATTTAAGGAGCGAACACATGATTTCTCGATTTTTCTTCTTCAAGGCCCCGATGCTGCGCACCGCTGCGGCGGTGGCGGCGCTGGCTTGCGCTGCCGGGGCGCAGGCCAATATGGGCACGACCGAAACGAGCGCCACAGGGGGCTTTATGGGCCTCACCTACGGCCCCACCGATGGCGGCAATGTTTTTCAGTTTTCGCCGTTTCTCTTTATCGAGGGGCTGGGCGGCCCCAAGGCGCCCACCGAAACGGTGGTGCTCAACCCGGCGCTGTCGTTCAGCTATGCGGTCAGCGGCGCGGGCACTGATCTGTTCACCATCACCTACACCATCACCAACAAAAACGCGCCGGCGTTCAACAACCTTCGCTTGTGGGCCTTTGTTAACCCCGATGGCGATCAGGTGGATTACCTCGATAGGCTGGGCGAGGCGTGGGGCGCCAAGGGGGCGAAAGATCCCGTTGCCCGCGAGGCGCTGGCCTTTACCTATAACCCGCTCGATAACCTGCCTTCGCGGGCCATCATCAATGGCGGCTTGACCGATGGCGCGCCGTCTGCCGAGTGCACCGCAGCGGCGGGTTGCGATGGCGTGTTTGCCCTGCAGTGGAACGCCGATGCGCTGGCTGCCGGCGAGAGCTTTGTCGTCAAGATCGGGCTGTCGGACAGCGGCAAGACGTTGTCGTCGCGCTACCTCACCGCCACTTCGGTGGTTGATCCGGCCACGGTGTTGACCTTCTCGGGCACGAGCGAGATCACGCCGGCGGTGCCCGAGCCCTCGCAACTGGCCTTGCTGCTGGCGGGGCTGGGGGCACTGGTGGCGGTGTCTCGGCGTCGCCGGCGCTGAAGGCGCAGCCAGCGGGTGTGCGGCAGCAGGCCGGGGGGGCGCGGTGTCTTGGGTGCGCAGCGCATGAGCCCGGCCTGGTTTTCGCGGCGCTGGTTTGGTGTGGGCCCTGAGCCCCGCCAGGTTGCGGCCATGCCAGCATCGCGGTGTGACAATCCCGCCATGAATGCATCTGCCGCACCCTCTG
The DNA here is from genome assembly GCA_964618825.1 of uncultured Aquabacterium sp. Taxonomy (GTDB): domain Bacteria; phylum Pseudomonadota; class Gammaproteobacteria; order Burkholderiales; family Burkholderiaceae_C; genus Aquabacterium. Next base: position 32,603 of record CAZUCW010000014.1, on the reverse strand, counting down.
CTTTGGGCGCCACGGCTGCCGATACGCGCGCCGTGCCCGACACGCTCACCCTGATCCGCCCCGATGATTGGCATCTGCATGTGCGCGATGGCGCCGCGATGGCCGCCGTGGTGCCCGCCACCGCGCGGCAATTTGCGCGCGCCATCGTGATGCCCAATCTCAAGCCACCGGTAACCACCACTGCGCAGGCGCTGGCCTATCGTGATCGCATCCGCGCGGCCGTGCCCGAGGGCATGCACTTTGAGCCGCTGATGACGCTCTATCTCACCGACAACACGTCGCCCGATGAGATTCGGCGTGCCAAGCAAGCCGGCGTGGTGGCCGTTAAGCTCTATCCGGCGGGCGCCACCACCAACAGCGATGCGGGTGTTACCGATGTGCGCAAAACCTATGCCACGCTCGAGGCCATGCAGCGCGAGGGGCTGGTGCTGTGCGTGCACGGCGAAGCCACCGAACCCGAGGTGGATGTGTTCGATCGCGAAAAGGTGTTTATCGATCGCACGATGATGCCGCTGCGACGCGATTTGCCCGAGCTCAAGGTGGTGTTTGAGCACATCACTACGCGCGAGGCTGCCCACTACGTGGGCGAGGCCGATCGCTTTGTGGCAGCCACGCTCACGCCGCAGCATTTGCTCTACAACCGCAACGCGATCTTTCAGGGCGGGGTGCGTCCGCACTACTACTGCCTGCCCATCCTCAAGCGCGAAGAGCATCGCCAAGCGTTGGTGCAGGCCGCCACCAGCGGCAGCGCCAAGTTTTTTTTGGGCACCGACAGCGCGCCGCACGCTGCGCATCTCAAAGAGCACGCATGCGGCTGCGCGGGGTGCTACACCGCACCGGCGGCGCTTGAGCTGTATGCCGAAGCCTTTGAGGCGGTGGGCGCACTCGATCGGCTCGAGGCCTTTGCCAGCTTGCACGGGCCCGATTTTTACGGCCTGCCGCGCAACACCGCGCGCGTAACGCTGCGCCGCGAAACCTGGACGGTGCCTGAGGCGCTGCCCTTTGGCGATGCGCAGATCAAGCCGCTGCGTGGCGGCGAAACCTTGCGCTGGAGGCTGCAGGGCAGTTGAGCGCCCGGCGTCGATCAGGTGGGCAAAAAGCCCTCGACCGACAAATAGCGCTCGCCGGTGTCGTAGTTAAAGCCCAGCACACGCGCGCCAGCGGGTAGATCGGGCAGCTTTTGTGCGATGGCGGCCAGCGTGGCGCCCGATGAAATGCCCACCAGCAGGCCTTCTTCGCGGGCGCTGCGGCGGGCATATTCTTTGGCGGCTTCGGCCTCGACCGTGATGGTGCCGTCAAGCAAATCGGTATACAGGTTTTTGGGGATGAAGCCTGCGCCCAGCCCCTGAATCGGATGCGGCCCGGGTTGGCCGCCCGAGATCACGGGCGAGGCGGCGGGCTCGACGGCGAACACTTTGAGCGCCGGCCAGGCTTTTTTGAGCACTTGTGCGCAGCCACTGAGGTGGCCGCCCGTGCCCACGCCGGTGATCAGCGCATCGAGCCCCTGCGGAAAATCCGCCAGGATTTCTTGGGCCGTGGTGCGGGCATGCACCTCAACGTTGGCTGGGTTGTCAAACTGTTGGGCAATCCATGCGCCGGGGGTTTGGGCGGCCAGCTCTTGCGCGCGCTCGATGGCGCCCTTCATGCCTCTTTCGCGCGGCGTGAGATCAAAACTCGCACCGTAGGCCAGCATCAGGCGGCGACGCTCGACGCTCATGCTGTCGGGCATCACCAGAATCAGCCGGTAGCCCTTGACGGCAGCCACCATCGCCAGGCCCACGCCGGTGTTGCCCGAGGTGGGCTCGATGATCGTGGCGCCAGGGCTCAGCACGCCGCGCGCTTCGGCGTCTTCAACCATGGCCAGTGCAATGCGGTCTTTGATTGATCCGCCCGGGTTGCTGCGCTCGGATTTGATCCAGACCTCGGCGCCGGCGCCAAACAGGCGGTTGAGGCGAATGTGTGGCGTGCCGCCGATGGTGTCGAGAACGTTCTGGGCTTTCATGAGAACTCCAAATCAAGAGCAGGGTGGGGCGCAGGGCTAAAAGCTGGGCAGGATAATGCAGCGTTGCGCCCAGGGCATCACCCTAGCGCGATCCCGAACACGTCTGAATACGGACTCACCATGCTGCTTGTCTTGCCGCGCCCGGGGCTGCCCGGCCACCGAACGGGTCGACTCTTGTGGCGGCTCGTGCTGGCCTTGTCGCTCTGTGTGGCGTTGTGGGGGGCGGGGGCATGGTCGGGCGGGCGGGCGTGGGCCGCCGGCATTCTCGGTGTCGACGAGGCCTTTAAGCTGGGCCCCACGGTGAGCCAGGGGCAGTTGCTGCTCGATTTTGAGGTGGCGCGTGGCCACTATCTGTATCGCGAGCGCATGCACGTGGTGCTGCACGACGCGCCGCGCCAGGCGGGCGTGGTGTTGGCCGAGGTGAGCTTGCCTCAAGGCGAGATCAAGCACGATCCCAATTTCGATCAAGAGATGGAGGTCTACCACGGCCCCGTGAGCGTGCGCGTGCGGTTTGGCCAGCGCCCTCAGGCGAGCCAGGCCGTGCTCAAGGTGGATTACCAAGGCTGCGCCGATGCCGGCCTGTGCTACCCGCCGCAAACCCGCTGGGTGCGCGTTGCGCTGCAGCCCAATGGCCAGGTGGATCAGGCCGAGCTGATCGATGCCGAGGCGGCACCTCTCGGCGCTGCGCCCAGCACTTTGCCCAACACCGCGCCCGGGGCCGCCGCCGGGGGGGTGGATGCGCAGCTGCGTGGGGCGCTGCAATCGGGGCGGCTGTCGAGCGTGGCGGGGGTGTTCGCGCTCGCGGGGCTGCTGCTGTCGTTTACCCCTTGCGTGTTGCCGATGCTGCCCATCCTCTCGTCGATCATCGTGGGGCAGGGGGGATCGCCGGGCAGCGGCTCGCGCGGGCGGGGTTTTGTGTTGGCGCTGGCCTATGCGCTGGGCATGGCCATGGTGTACACCGCGTTGGGCGTGGCAGCCGGGCTGGCCGGGCGTGGGCTGGCTGCGGCGTTGCAAACCCCCGCCGTGCTGGGCGCTTTTGCGGCGCTGCTGGTGGCGCTGTCGCTGTCGATGTTCGGCGTTTATGAGCTGCAGATGCCTGCTGCGCTGCAAACGCGTTTGAGCGCGCAATCGGGGCGCGTGCGTGGCGGCACGGCGTTGGGCGCATGGGTGATGGGCGGCCTCTCGGCGCTGGTGGTGGGCCCGTGCGTGGCCGCGCCGCTGGCCGGGGCGCTCATCTACATCAGCCAGACCCAAAACGTGCTCATTGGCGCCGTGGCGCTGTTCTCGATGGCCATGGGCATGAGCGTGCCGTTGCTGCTCATGGGCGCATCAGCGGGCGCCTTGCTGCCGCGTGCCGGTGCGTGGATGGAGCGGGTGAAAACCTTCTTTGGCCTGCTGCTGCTGGGGGTGGCGTGGTGGCTGGTGCAGCCCGTGTTGCCGCCGTTGTGGGCGCTGCTCACGCTGGGGGCGCTGCTGGCGCTGGGTGCGGCTTTTGTGGGGGCGTTTGATGCTCTGGGGGCCACGGCCAGCGTGGGGCACCGCGCCGCCAAAGGGCTGGGGCTGGTGTTGTTTGTGATTGCCATCGCGCAGATTGCCGGCGCGCTCATGGGCGCCGATAGCGCGTGGCGCCCGTTACAGCCGCTGATTGCGCGCGTGGCGGGCGGTGCGCAGGCGGCTTCTGTTGATCGGCTGCCGTTTCGGCGCATCACCACACCTGATCAGCTCGACGCCGAACTCGCCGCAGCCCGGGGCCGTCTGTTGATGCTCGACGTTTATGCCGATTGGTGCGTGTCGTGCATCGAGATGGAGCGCATCACCTTTGCCGATCCGCGCGTGCGTCAGCGTTTGGCCGAGGTGGTGCTCGTGCAGGCCGATCTCACCGACAACACCGAGGCCAGCGCTGCGCTGCTCAAACGCCTGGGCCTGTTTGGGCCGCCGGGCGTGATCTTTTTTGATGCGCAGGGCCGCGAGATCGAGGCGGCGCGCGTCATCGGCTACCTGGGGCCCGAGGCGTTCATGGCGCAGCTCGACGCTGCCGGGGTGGCTGTTTCGTCCTCGGCGGCATCGGCTTCCAGCGCCACCTCGAGCATCCCCTCAACATTGCGCGTTGCAAACTCGCGCAGCGCGCAGCCCGTGGGGCTCAAGCCTTGGCCCGTGCAGCCATCAAACACCCACTCGTGGGCCGGGCAGGTGAGGATCTCGCCGTTGAAATAACCATCCTTGAGCGGCAGATCCTGGTGCGGGCAGGTGCCCTGAAACGCCTTGGGCCTGCCACCGTGCGGCCACAGCACGATCACATCAACGCCGCGCACTTCAAACGTCGCCATCTCACCTTCGACAAGCTGGCGCTGCAGGCACAAGGGCTCAAACCGGCGGGCCGGCGAAGGGGTCGAATCCATCACGAAAGGTCTCCGCGAAAAGGGGCTCCGCCATCGTAAAACGGGTGCCAAAACCCGGGCGGCGATAATGCCAACCGTGAAGCAAGCCAGACCGCCGCTGGTGCATCACCCGAAAGGGCGCACTGGAGGAAGGTCCGGACTGCACAGAGCAGCGTAGCAGTTAACGGCTGCCCACCGCGAGGTGAGGATCAGAGCAACAGAGACGAGCCGATTCAGTTCGGGTGAAACGGGCAATCTCTACGCGCAGCAACACCAAATAGGCACATGTCGACCCGGCTCGGCGAGTGTGCGGGTAGGTGGCACCGAGCCGTTGTGGCAACACTCGGCCCAGAAGAATGGCGGTCACGCCCGGATCAGCGCAAGCCGGTCGGGGTGCACAGAATCCGGCCTATCGGCTTGCTTCACACTTTCTCAAGTTTGGTGCGCGGGCGTCGAAAAAACGCCCTGATGCCCTGGGCCGAGTGCCAGGGGCTCCGGAGAACCACGATGCCGCACACCACGATGCCCTACGCCTTGTTCAACACCCCCGAAGCCCCCGCCGCCCCGGGTGAGCAGGGCCAATGCGGTGATGAGGATGTGCGTGAGGCCCGCCCTGCGTGGCGTGTTCATCAAGTGCTCGCCGCGTGCCTGCTGGTGGCCGCCACGGCGTTGACGTTGACGGCAGCGCAGGCGCGCGAAACCCACGGCAAAGTGATCGACACCGCACATGGTGCGCCGGGGGCAGCTCGCGAGGGCGCAGCCTCGGCGGCTGAACGGCTCAAGGCCGAAGAGATCATCGAAGAGCCCGAGGTGGCGGCATCCAAAACCAAAAAAGAACCATCGGTTTCAGGCCATTCGGCGCGTGCCCCCAAGGGGGGGGCGCCCGTGCCCGCTCAGGCGCCGGCCCCCGATCTGCGCGAGTTGCGTGAGCGGCTCGATCAAAAACTGGCCGAAGTGCGCGCCGCACAGGCCAAGGGCCACACCAGCCCGCCGCGCGCTCCACACAAAGCGGCCAAATCCGGCGCGGCAGACACGGCGCACTCCGCCCCCCATGCGGCATCACATGGCCACGCGGCGCACTGGGCCTACGCCGGCGAGCAGGGGCCCGAGGCCTGGGGCGCGATGCAATCCGAATTCGCCACCTGCAAGCTGGGCCAGCGGCAAAGCCCCATCGATATCCGCGATGGCATCCGTGTCGATCTTGAGCCCATCGCGTTTGATTACCGCCCCACGGCTTTTCGTGTGATCGACAACGGCCACACCGTGCAAATCAATCTCGACCGTGGCAACGCCATTGCTGTGATGGGGCGGCGTTTTGATCTGGTGCAGTTTCATTTTCACCGGCCCAGCGAAGAGCGCATCAACGGACGGCAATTCGCCATGGTGGCCCACCTCGTGCACAAAGATCTCGAAGGCAAGCTGGCCGTGGTGGCTGTGCTGATCGATCCGGGCAAAGCCAACGCGGTGGTGCAGCAGATCTGGAACAACCTGCCGCTCGAAAAAAACGAAGAACAACGCGCCAGCACCCTGCTGGATGTGGCGGCATTGCTGCCCGAAAACCGCACCTACTACACCTACATGGGCTCGCTCACCACGCCGCCGTGCAGCGAGGGCGTGCTGTGGATGGTGCTCAAACAGCCGGTTGAATCCTCGCTCGATCAGATCGGCATTTTTTCGCGGCTGTATCCGATGAACGCCCGGCCCGTGCAGCCGAGCAACGGGCGTCTCATCAAAGAGTCGAACTGATATCGACTCAGGCAGCGCGACGGCGGCGAGCCACAGCGCCCACGGCGAGCAAACCCAGGCCCACCAGCGCGTAGGTTGAGGGCTCGGGCACGGCAGCTGCCGGTGCTTGCGCCGTGCCGTTGATGGCGAAGGTGCCGAAATCAAGCGTCTGCAGATAGCTGGCGATAAAGGCGTTGAGGTTGCCCACCTGGGCGATGCGGTTGGCTGCGTTGCTGGTGAGCGTGAGGCCCGACAGCGTGGTGCTGAAGTTGCCGGTTTGGCCAGCACTCAGCGCGGGCAACGTCGCGGCAGGGGCCGTGCCGATGTTGAACAGATCAAAGTGGCTCTGCGCGCCCAGCGCATCGCTCACGTCGGCGTAGATCACCTTGCTCGACAAATCGACGCTGATGTTGGTGTAGTCGATCGTCAGCGACGAGTTTTTGAGCTGCCAGCCCGAGCCCAGAAAATCGATGTCGGTGAGGCTGGTGGCCGCAGCGTTGGTGCTGATGTCGGTGGCGGCCTGAGTGAGCGTGCTGCCCGAGGTGCTGGTGGTTGAGCCCGCCAGTGCGCCAAAGCTGATGCCGGCGGTGGACAGCGTTGAGCTGGCGGTGGATGACACCGTCAACGTGCCCGATCCGCTATCGAGGGACACGGGCAAAGCGGCTTGGGCCGCGCCGCTGCACAACAACAGAGCGACGGCGCCAGTGAGAGGAGAGGTACGGCGAAGAAACACGGCAGGACTCCTGTAAAAAACGTCAAAACGAGCTGCAGTGTCGTGAGTGCGGGCTGGCGGTTGCTGCGCGTTTACCCCCGCGTCCCCCATGCCCGAGGGGCGCTGCCGAGGTGCGCACGCCAAGCTGTATGCAGCTCGTGGGTTGTTTTGTCGCGAGAAGCCGCCTGACGTAAACAGATGCTTCGCAGCACGTTGCGCTCACGGCCTGCATCACAAGGGCTGCACGGCGGGCAAACGTGCGCATTGCTCGCGCAGGATCGCAGCCATATCCTGCATATAGGGGCGATCAGCCAGCGCACGCGGCAGCACGGCATGCAGCTCGCTCCACAGCCCTTTGGGGCCGATGGGCAAGGCGCGCACGTAATCGTGATCCACATAACTTTGCACGCCCCAGCTCGGCAACGCGGCCACCCCTCGGCGGCTGGCCACGAGTTGCAAGATGGCCACCGTGAGCTCGGCGGTGCGGCGTGCGGGGGCGATGCCGGCGGGCTGCAACACGCGGCGGATCAGGTCGATGCGCTCATCGGGCACGGGGTAGGTGATGAGTGTTTCGTCGGCAAAGTCGCGCGCGTTCAGGCGTTTGCGGCTGCACAGGCGGTGTTCGAGCGGCAGCAGCGCCACGATCTCAAACCGAAATAACGGCCAACTCACGAGCCCCTGGGGCTGCAGCCCGCGCGAGTCGATCACCAACTCGGCTTGCCCGCTTTGCAACAGCTTGAGCGGATCGGCATGAAAGCCGGCCACCAGATCCACCTCGACTTCGGGCCAGCGACGCCGAAAGGTGTCCATCACCGGCATCAGCCAATCAAAACAGGTGTGGCATTCGAGCGCAATGCGCAGTGTGCCGCGGGTGTCGCTGCCCAGGCGTTGCAGATCGCGCTCGGCTTCGCCCAGCAGCGCCAGGGTTTGCCGGGCCAGCGCCAGCAGCCGCTCGCCCGCAGGCGTGAGGCGCAGCCCCTCGGGCGTGCGGCGGTAAAGCGCTGCGCCGTAGTGTGATTCGAGCGCGCGCATCTGGTGCGTGAGGGCCGATGGTGTGAGATGAACCCGCTCTGCTGCGGGTGCGAGGCGTCCGGTTTCGTGCAGCGCAACGAGCGAGCGCAGGTGGCGGATTTCGATCATTAAATTGAAATTAATTCAAGTGAACGTGAAAAATCATCGTTTGATTTCAACAGTGTGGCACACCACACTGCGCGGCATCTTGTTTGTCTATCGCTTTGATTAAGGGGGCGGGCTGTCGCTATGCATCACATTCACACCTTGGGATATCCGCGCATTGGTGCGCGTCGTGAGCTGAAGTTCGCGCTCGAATCGTTTTGGAAAGGCGCCACCCGCGAGCACGAGTTGCTGGATGTGGCTGCAGCGCTGCGGCGCCAGGCGTGGGCGCAGCAGGCCCAGGCCGGAGCGCAGCGCGTGGCGGTGGCTGATTTCGCGCTCTACGACCCAACGCTCGATCACGCGCTGCGGCTGGGTGTGGTGCCGCAGCGCTTTGGTTTTGCGGGGCCGTTGAGTTTGTTGCAACGCTTTGAGTTGGCGCGTGGCAATGCTCAGCAGGGCGCGCTCGAAATGACGAAATGGTTCGACACCAACTATCACTACCTGGTGCCCGAGTTGGCGGTGGATCAGCGCTTTGTGCCCGATCCGTCTGATTTGCTGCAGGTGGTGCGCGAGGCGCGCGAGCAGGGGAATGAACCCAAGCCGGTGCTGCTCGGGCCGCTGAGTTTTTTGTGGCTGAGCAAACTGGCGCGGGCAGGCGAGGCTCATGCGTGTTCACATGCGTGTGGGCACGCAGAGCCAGATCAGGCGGATCGCGCCGACGCCGCCAAGTTGGGGCTGCTGCCGGCTTTGGTGGCGGCGTATCGCGTGCTGTTGGCCGCGCTGGCCGACGCTGGTGTGGCCTGGGTGCAGCTCGATGAGCCGGTGCTCTCGCTTGATGTGCCGCCGGTGTGGCGTGAGGCGTTGGTGCAGGCGTATGCGGCGCTGCAGGCTGGCGAGGGGCGCGAGGCTGCGCGCCCGCGTGTGCTGCTGGCCACGTATTTTGGCGATGTCTCTGAGCACTGGCCCGCTTTGCGCACCTTGCCCATCGATGGCTTGCATCTCGATCTGGTGCGCGCGCCGGGGCAGCTCAATACGGTGCTGGGCGATTGGCCCGCCGGCTGGGTGTTGTCTGCGGGGGTGGTGGATGGTCGCAACGTGTGGCGCACCGATGTGCGCCGCGTGCTGAATCGATTGCGTGCGGCGCATGAGACGCTGGGTGATCGGCTGTGGCTGGCGCCGAGTTGCTCGCTGGCGCATGTGCCGGTGTCGCTGCAATCCGAGCGTGCGCTCGATGCCGAGGTGCGCAGTTGGCTGGCGTTTGCCGATGAGAAGCTCAACGAGCTGCGTGTGCTCGCTGCTGCGTTGGATGAGGGCGAGGCTGCGGCCCCCGCCGTGCAGGCAGCGCTGGCTGACAACGCGGCTGCGCTGGCGGCGCGGCGTGCTTCGCCTCGCGTTACCAAGGCAGCGGTGGTGAAGCGTTTGGCGCAGATCGACGCCTCGTGGCTGCGGCGCCCGTTGCCGTATGCCTTGCGGGTTCGGGCGCAGCGTGAGCGCCTGCAACTGCCGCCGCTGCCCACCACGACGATCGGATCGTTTCCGCAGACCGCCGAGATTCGCGCGGCACGGGCGGCGTTTAAGCGGCACGAGATGAGTGCCCTCGACTATTTGCAGCGCATGCGCGCGGCGGTGCGTGAGGCGATCGAGGTGCAAGAGCGTTTGGGGCTCGATGTGCTGGTGCACGGCGAGGCCGAGCGCAACGATATGGTGGAGTTTTTTGCTGAGCAGTTGCTGGGCTTTGCCGTTACCGAATATGGATGGGTGCAGAGCTATGGCTCGCGTTGCGTGAAGCCGCCGATCTTGTGGGGCGATGTGCTGCGCGCCGAGTCGATGACGGTCGACACCGCGCGCTACGCGCAGAGCCTGAGTGAGCGCCCGGTAAAGGGCATGCTCACGGGCCCGGTGACGCTGCTGCAGTGGGCGTTTGTGCGCGACGATCAACCGCGCGAGATCACGGCGCGCCAGTTGGCGCTGGCCGTGCGCGATGAGGTGGCTGATCTTGAGGCGGCGGGCATCGGCATTGTGCAGATCGATGAGCCGGCGTTTCGTGAGGGCTTGCCGTTGCGCCGTTGCGAGCAGGCCGATTATTTGCGCTGGGCGGTCGAGGCGTTTCGGTTGGCGAGCTGCGGCGTGCGCGACGACACGCAAATCCACACCCACATGTGCTACAGCGAATTCGGCGAGGTGCTTGATGCGATTGCCGCAATGGATGCCGACGTGATCACCATCGAAACCTCACGCTCGCGCATGGAGCTGCTCGATGATTTTGCTCGCTTTGCGTATCCCAACGATATTGGCCCGGGGGTGTACGACATCCACTCGCCGCGCGTGCCATCGGTCGACGAGATGCTGACGCTGTTAGAGCGTGCCACGCAAGTTGTGCCCGCTGAGCGTTTGTGGATCAACCCCGATTGCGGGCTTAAAACGCGCGGCTGGCCCGAAACCGAGGCGGCGCTGTCTCGCATGGTGCAAGCGGCTGCTGTGATGCGCCAACGGTTGGGGTGAGCAGGCTCAAACCACGCCGCCGCGCAGCCCCAGCTTGTCGAACAGCGCCTCATCGGCAGCCACATCGGCGTTGCCGGTGGTGAGCAGCTTCTCGCCATAAAAGATCGAGTTGGCGCCGGCCAAAAAGCACAGTGCCTGCACGGGCTCGCTCATGGCCTGGCGGCCAGCCGACAGACGCACGCGCGCGGTGGGCATGGTGATGCGGGCGGCGGCGATCACGCGCACAAATTCGAGCGGATCAAGCGGCGGTGTTTCGGCCAGGGTGTCGGCCAGCGGTGTGCCTTCGACGCGCACCAGATCGTTGATTGGCACCGATTCGGGGTAGGGATCGAGGTTGGCCAGTTGCGCCACCAGCCCGGCGCGCTCTTCGCGTGTTTCGCCCATGCCGATGATGCCGCCGCTGCAAATCTTGACGCCCACGCCGCGAATCGCATCGAGCGTGTCGAGGCGGTCTTGGTAATCGCGCGAGCCGATGATGCGGCCGTAGGTTTCGGGCGAGGTGTCGAGGTTGTGGTTGTAGTAATCGAGCCCGGCGGTTTTGAGCGCCACCGCTTGATCTTTGTTGAGCATGCCCAGCGTGCAACAGGCCTCGAGGCCTTCGTCTTTCACCACGCGGATCAGATCGGACACCTGCTCGATATCGCGGTCTTTGGGTGAGCGCCAGGCTGCGCCCATGCAAAAGCGCGTGGCACCGGCTTGCTTGGCGGCGTGCGCAGCGTGGCGCACCGCATCGACCTGCATCAGCTTGCCCGCCTCAACGCCCGTGTTGTAGTGCACCGATTGCGGGCAATAGCCGCAGTCTTCGGGGCAACCGCCGGTTTTGATTGACAGCAGCGTGGCGCGCTCAATGGTGTTGGCATCGAAGTTGGCGCGATGCACTTGTTGCGCTTGCCACAACAGATCGTTGAATGGCAGATTGAGCAGCGCCAGCACCTTGGCGCGCGGCCAGCGGGCCGAAGCATCGTCAGCAGGAACAGCCGGCGTGGGGCGCGACGACCATTGGATCGGTTGGGCTTGGCTCATGGGGATTCGACTGCAGAAAAATACCGAGGCCGGCAGTGTAGGCCAGGGGGTTGCGCCAGGGCAAAGCGATATCCCTCAAGTGCACTCTGACGAGCGCAGGCCCACAGCGACGGCACTTGCACCGAATCAGGGGCTGCGGCAGGGCGTGAACCCGGCGCTTGGGCCGAGGATCAGGCCATGGCAGCGCGGCGTTTGATGAGTGCGCCACCGGGCACGAGATCGGTGTTGCGCTGGTGCAGGGCGTGCACCAGATAGCGTCGACCGCGCCGGGCGTGTTCGCGCGCTACGGCTTCGGCGCGCGCACCCTCGCGCCGGGCAATCGCATCAATGAGTGAATGATGCTGATCCTGCCCCTTGATGAGTTCCATGCGCGCTTGCGGCATGCCGGCCTGCACATACAAAAATGTGCCGGGGGCCGCGAACGGCTGGTGGGTGGCGCGCTCAAGCTGGCGACGCACCACATCGCTGCCGCACATGAGGCCCAGCAGTTGGTGCAGCTCTTCGTTGCGGCTGCTGTAGTTGGCCAGCGTCTGCTCGGTGAGTACGGGCTCGCTGAGGATGGCATCGATGCACAACAAGATTTCGCGCGCCTGGGTGAGTTGCGCGCCACTCACGCCGCGTTCAGCCGCCAGACGCGCGGCCAGGCCTTCGAGCGTGGCGCGCACCTCAATGGCGTCTTCAACGTCGGTTTCGGTGAAGTGCCTCAGTTTGTATCCCCCACCAGGCAGCGGATCGAGCAGCCCCTCGAGCTCAAGGCGCTGCAGCGCCGCGCGGATGGGCGTGCGCGATACCCCAAGGCGGTCGACCATCGCCAGCTCGGTGATGCGCGAGCCCGGCGGCAGATCGCCGCTGAGGATCAGCTCGCGCAGCCGCGTCAGCGTGTGTGTGGTTTGGCTGCTGCCGCTCGCGGGGGTGGCGTCGAGATCAGAAAAAGAAGAATCGTTCATGGCTTCGCTCAAACAAAAGTGCGTTGCGCAACGTGACCGGTTCAAAAGACTGCCGCAACGGCGGTCGCCCAAGCGTTTAACGGTGTCAGTAACGTGACGGGCGGTTAACGCCAGAAGAGTTAAACGATGGCATGAAACGTTCGTTTGATTTTGCCGGCGAGGGCAGCGCTTGTGTGCGGTGTGTCACCTCTTACACCCCAGGTCTATCCCGGAGGGCTGTGGGCGACAGCATGGTGCTTCAGGGGTCGAGTGTGGTGACGACGCGGGTGTGGGGCGGGCGCTCGCCGCTCTCAAGGTAGATCAGCGCGTTGTGTTGTTGCGTCAGGGCGGGCATGAGATCGGTGCTGCTCACCACGGGGGGTGGGCGGCCACGCCCGGTGAACACCCGTTTGGCCCAGTGCAGGCGCACCGCGCTGGGGGCGAGCCCCAGGTTTTGATAAAACCGCTCGCGCAAGGGGTCTTCAGCGCGATCCATCGGGTGAAGCGCGCGCGAGCTGCGCGCGGCGTTGAGATCGAGATAGATGTCGGCAAGCTCTTTGCGCGTGAGTGTCTGCACGGGCGAATCGTTGGGCACCACCACCAGCAGTGGCCCGCCGGCGTGTGCCGCGCCAGGCGGCAGCATTGCCAGCATCACCGCTGCGGCTGCCCACGCTTGCCGCATCCGCCGGTTTGCGCGCAACCGCACCGCACGCCACGGCGTGTGAGAGAGGGGGCGGGTGGCGCGGGCGGGCATGGTGGTTAGTAGATCCAATCGAGCGTCAGGCTCAGCACATTGGCCGAGCGTGTGCCGTTGGGCAGGGGCGCTGAAAAGGTGCCGGGCGATGGTGTCGTGGGGCGCACGTTGTCGAGCTGCGCTTTGAGGGCGATGCCAGGGGCGGCATCCCAGCGTGCGCCCAGGCTCCAGGTGCGCTGCGCCGGCTGGTTGGCGTTGCGCGCGGTGAATACGGTGTTTAGATAGGTATCGAAGCGCGTTTCGCTCTTGGGGCCTAGATTGATGAGCCGGCTGTAGGTGATGTAGGGCAGCACGTTGCCCACGTGGCAGCCTGCAGATACGTAATACGCCAGTGAGCGCTCAGACAGGCGGTTGCCCGGAACGTTGCGCGCCACCTCGCTGGCGAGCATCCAGCGCCCATCGTCGCGCCGCACGCCCAGCCCATATTGCGTGGCCGGCACACCCTCGAAGATGTAATCGTTGCAAGGGGCTTGGCTCAGGGTGGCGCAATAGGCGTTGAGCTGCGCAAACCGGGCGCTGCGCACGTAATCCTTGCTGTGCACGGCGGTAGCAAACCAATCGGTCGGGCCCTGGCTGTAGGTGATCGATGCGCCTGCTTGCCTGAGCTGCACGTGGGCTGGGTTGGCGGTTTGGCGGTAAACGTCACCCGAGGTGTGTCCGGCATGCACATCCATTTGCAATCGGCCGTTGTCGAGCGGGCGGCGGTATTGCAGCAGCAGCCCATCATCGCTGTGAAAGGTGGCCGCCGTGGTGTAGAGCTCAACAGGAGGGCGCACCCACGGATAGGCGTAGCCCACATCGAGCGTGTCGGAATACATGAACCATGGTGTGCGATAGCGCCCCAGCTTTAAAAACCACGCCGGGCTGAGTTCGAGCTGCACATAAGCCCACGAGATCTCGAGCCGGGTGTCGTCGTTGTGATCATTGGCCAGCAACCCCTGCACATTGATCTCAATGCGCTCGTGCAGCAGGCCGCCGAGCTGCAATCCGGCCCGGGTGTCGATTTTGGCGGTGGGCGTGGTGCCAATGCCGTCGGCGTAAATCTGATCGCTGCGGTAGCGGGGCGTGTTGAGGTCGGATACGGCCAGCCCCACGGTGCCGAACGCATCGATGAAAAACGGGCTGTTTGGCCCGTGTGGTGCGGCTTGCGCGCCGAGCGTGTGTGTGGCCAGGCAGAGTGCGAGAGCCAGGCGAGAGGGTGAGGTTGGCATGGGGTTCAGGCTGGCCGTGCCAGTGCGGCATCGGGCACCGAAAAATAAAAGCACGCCCCCAGGCCCGGGTGGCCATCGGCCCACACGCGCCCGCCGTGGCGCTGCACGGCGCGGCGCACGATGCTCAGGCCCACGCCATGGCCTTCCACCGCCGTTGAGGTGTTTTTGAGGCGCACAAAAGGTTCAAAAAGGGATGCTGCCGCTGTGGGCTCGAAGCCGGGGCCGTTGTCTTTGACGAACACGGTGGTGCCGCCCTCTTGGCGATGCGCGCCCACCTCAATGCGCGGGGCCACGCCTTGCGACGAAAACTTGATGGCGTTGCCGATGAGGTTGGTGAACACCGGGCGCAGCAGCTCGGGATCGGCGGTGATGGTGGGCATATCGTCGATCACCACCTCGGGCAGCGTGCGTGCAGGCTGTGCCAGCGCGATCTGATCGATCACCTCGCGCACCAGCGGCGTGAGCGCCACGGGCTGCAAGTGCAGCGCGGCATCGCTCACCCGCGCCAGGGTGAGCAGCGACGACAGCATCTGGGTTGAAGCTTCAGCCTGTTTGGCGATCATGGGCAACGCACGGCGCGCCACCGAATCATCGTTGTTGTCGAGCGCTTGGCCTGCCATTTGGGCCAGCCCGGCAATGCCGCCCAGCGGGCCGCGCAGATCGTGCGAGACGCTGCGGTTAAAGCTCTCGAGCGCTGTCACCATTTCTTGCAGATCAGCGGTGCGTTCGGCCACACGCCGCTCGAGATCTTGGTTGAGTGCGCTGATCTCGGTGCGTTTGGCCTCGCTGTCGGCCACGCGATCTTGAATCGATTGCGCCATCTGGTTGAACACTTGCGCCAGCATGGCCAGCTCATCGTTGCCGCGCAGCCGCGCACGGGCGCTCAGATCGCCTTTGGCCAGCGCATCGGTGGCGCTCACCAGCCGCGTGATGCGCCGGTTGAGCCTCACGCCGACAACCACCATGGCCGTGGTTACCAGCGCCAGCGCCACCCCCAGAGCCAGCACGCTCTCGGCAATCACCCGTTGCCGTGCCTGGGTGGCGTGTGCGGTCGACAGCCCATAACGCAGGCTGCCCACACCGTTGTCGAACACCAAAATGGGCTGGCTCGCGTGCACCATGCCGAGATCAATTTGTTGCTCGAGCGGCAGCGAGGTGTCGGGCAGCGGTGATGGCGTGCCGGCGGTGTGCAGCAAGATTTGTTGCTTGTCGTCGAGCAGCGCGATGTAGGCGATGCGTGCCTCGTCGTCGCTGATCATTTCTTGAAAATAATCGCGAATGATCGGCAGCCCCTGCCGCGTGGTGTTGGGCACCACGGCCAAGTTAAGCGCCTCGGCGATCTGGCTCAGGCTCGTGCGTGCGTTATCGATCGACAGCTGCCGCAGCGCACGGTGGGTGTTGATCAGCGTTGCCACAAACAATGCCACCACGATGGCCAAGCCAACGGCCAGCACGCGAAACCGCAGCGAGCTGAAAAAATAGCGGGGCAGGCGCATAAAAAGGCTTGGGTGGATGCCAGGTGCGCGCAGGGCGCGCCGCGTGGGCGCATCGTAGAGGCTTCAACATCGGGTGAACAGGGTGGGTGTTCACTAGCCCGATACCAGCGCGCGATCGCGGGCGGCGTATAGCGATTGCAGCGAAATGGTGCGCATCTCGGCCTTGCTCTGCTCAATGTGGGATCGCAGCATGTATTGCGCCACATCGGCGCGGCGGGCTGCGATGGCGCGCAGGATCTTGGCGTGCTCATCAAAACAGGCCTGCACACGAGGGGGGCGTGTGCAATCGAGCCGACGCATCACACGGATGTGCTCGCTCACATCGCGGTGCACGCGGCACACCTCGGGGTTGCCGGCTTGCTGCACCAGCGCGGCGTGAAACGCCTCATCGAGCGCGGCCACCTCAAGCGGCTCGCTGGGGCGTGGCGCGTCCGGGTTGCACCAGATGGCCTGCAGCGCCTCAAGCGCCGGCGGCAGCGTCTCATCGGTGCGGGCACACAACCGCGCCACGCTGGCGAGCTCAAGCAGCGCGAGCAGATCGTATAGCGCTTCGAGCCGAGTGAAATCGAGCGGCAATACCCGCCAGCCCGATTTGGGCAGCACCTCGACAAAGCCCTCACGTTGCAACCGAAAGAGCGCCTCGCGCACCGGCGTGCGGCTGCCCCCCAGGCGCGCGCCCAACTCGGCCTCAGACAGCCGATCGCCCGGAATCAGCCGGCAAGCGTCGAGCTCGGCTTTGAGCGCGGCGTGAATGCGATCGGCCAGCGGGCCCGGGCCCGGGAGTGGCGCGGTGTCGTCATGAGCCATCTTGTATACCGATTGGTGTTCTGGTTGGTGGGGCGGATCATGCGGCTCACAGCCGGCGGAGGGGGCTCCAGACATACCCGCAGGCGGGGGAGAGAGGAGGCAGCAACGTCTTCACAACTCACTTGCACACCACTTTGCAAGTGCTTATTTTTTAACGATATTTTTTGTGGATTTGCTATTCGCTATCGATGCTAAGTGCTTGATTTGATTGAAATTTTTTCGTTTTCGCCTTGACCGCGCACAAGCTGCCCATTAAAGTGGGAGAAAGTGCAATTTAGTGGGATCTTGTGTCGATCATGTCAAATCTGGTGTTTCAGGGCGCGTCGGCGCTCGCGTTGGACGGCAAGGGGCGCATCAGCGTTCCGGCGCGTCATCGCGAGGCGCTGCAAGCCTTGTGCGGTGGCCAGTTGACGATCACCAAGCATCCTGATGGATGTCTGTTGGTGTTTCCGCGCACGGCGTGGGAGGGCTTTCGAGACAAAGTTGCGGCGCTGCCCATGTCGGCGTCGGGCTGGAAACGCATCTTCTTGGGCAATGCGTCTGATGTCGAGATCGACGGCGCAGCGCGTGTGTTGGTGGCGCCTGAGCTGCGTGCGGCGGCTGGGCTCAATAAAGATGTGATGCTGCTGGGCATGGGCAGCCACTTTGAGCTCTGGGATGCCGAGCGCTACGCCGCACACGAAGCCGCGGTGATGCAGCAAGGCATGCCGGCGGCGCTCCAAGACCTTTCGTTCTAGAGCGCGATGCACACCCCAAGCCCCGAACCTTGGCAGCATCAAACCGTTTTGCTGCACGAGGCCGTCGATGCATTGGTTTCGACGGCGGATGGTGTGTATGTCGACGGCACGTTTGGCCGTGGTGGGCATTCGCGCCTGATCCTGAGCCGGCTGTCGCCGCAGGGGCGCTTGATTGCGCTGGATCGTGATCCTGACGCTGTGGCGCATGCGCAATCGGGGCCGCAAGCGTTGGCCGATGCGCGGTTTTCGATCACCCACACCCGGTTCGCCGAGATGGCCGAGGCGGTGCGTGCGCGGGGGGTGAGCCGGGTGGATGGCGTGTTGCTCGATATCGGGGTGTCGTCGCCGCAAATCGACAACCCGGCACGCGGGTTCAGCTTTCGATTCGATGGCCCGCTCGATATGCGCATGGATCCGACGCGGGGCGAGAGTGCCGCCGAGTTTTTGCAGCGTGCCGATGAGCGCGAGATTGCCGAGGTGATTCGTGAGTATGGTGAAGAACGGTTTGCTGGGCCGATTGCAAAGGCGCTTGTGGCTCGCCGAGCAGGCGGCCAACCCGTGGCGACCACCGCCGAGTTGTCCGACGTCGTGGCTCGTGCGGTCAAGACGCGTGAGCCCGGCCAAGATCCCGCCACACGCACGTTTCAGGCTCTTCGGATTTTTGTCAACGCCGAGCTCGAAGAGCTTGAGCAGGGCTTGAGCGCAGCGCTTGAGTTGCTGGCCCCGCACGGGCGTCTGGTGGTGATCAGTTTTCATTCGCTCGAAGATCGCATCGTCAAAACCTTTATTGCGCGGCACGCACGCCGCGAGGTTGATCGGCGCTCGCCGGCTTTTTTGCTGCAGGCCGATGAGCCCTCGCTGCTGCAGCCGTTGGCGCGCATCAAACCCTCTGAGGCCGAGGTGTCGGCCAATCCGCGGTCGCGTTCGGCGATCTTGCGTGTGGCGCAGCGCACTGCCGCGCCGTGGGTGGCCAGTGAGGCGCCGGTGCGTGTTGGGCGCAGCGCTAAAGGCAAGAAGGGGCGTTTTGCATGACGCGCCTGAACATCGTGCTGCTGCTGGCGGTGATCGCCAGTGCGCTGTATTTGGTGCGCACGTCGTATGAGGCGCGGCGCCTGGTAGATGCGGTGGAGTCTGAGCGTCGCCGCGAAACCGTGCTGCAAACCGAGTTTGAGCGGCTTGAGGTGGCCAAGCGTGCGCAGGCCACGCCCTTGCGGGTTGAGAAGATCGCGCGCGAACGGTTGCGCATGTTCACCACCACGGCGGCGCTCACGCATTACGTGGGCGGGCGTGGGCCGGTGGCCAGTGCGGCGTCGTCGGCCTCGGGGGGGCAGCCATGATGAAGCTGCTGCGCCTGTTGCGCCGCCATCCGGCCTCGGGGGGGGCTCCGCGCGCTGGGGCCACGCCGGGGCGGCGACAGCGCAAGGCCGCCATGCCGGCGGTGCGTTATGCCAGCAGCCCGTTGTTGGCGTCGGTGACGCCGCCGTGGCGCTCGAAGTTCTTGGTGGGCGTGATCGGCCTGGGGTTTTGTGTGTTGATTGGCCGCGCAGTGTTTGTGCAAATCGTGGCCACCGACTTTTATCTGAAGCAGGGTGAGAGCCGCTACGCACGCACGCTCGATCTGCCGGCCAATCGGGGGCGCATCATCGATCGCAACGGCATGATCCTCGCATCGAGCGTGCCCTCGCCCTCGATCTGGGCCATCCCCAAAGAGCTGTCGGCTGATGGGGCGCAGCGCAAGCAGCTTGCGCATTTGTTGGGTATGCCGGTGAGCGATCTCAACAAGCGGCTCGATGAGAGCCCCAACTTTGTGTGGTTGCGTCGCCAGGTGGGCGAGGCGGTGGGGCAACAGGTGGCAGCGCTCAAGATCAAGGGCGTGCACCAGCTCAACGAATACAAGCGCCAGTATCCCGAGAGCGAGGCGGCGGCGCATCTGGTGGGCTTCACCAACATCGAAGACAACGGGCAGGAAGGCATTGAGCTGGCTTTTCAAAAAGATCTGGCCGGGCGCAACGGCACGCGGCATGTGATCAAGGATCGCCTCGGACACACGGTTGAAGATCTGGGCACCAGCGTGGCTCCGCTTGATGGGCGCGATATCGAGCTGTCGATCGATTCGCGCGTGCAGTTTTTTGCCTATCAAAAGATTCGCGATGCGGTGCTTGAGCACAAGGCCAAGGCGGGTAGCGTCGTGGTGCTCGATGTGCGCACCGGCGAGGTGCTGGCGCTGGCCAATGTGCCGAGCTTTACGCCCGAAAACCGCCGGCATCTCACCGGGCAGCAGTTGCGCAATCGCGCGCTCACCGACACTTTTGAGCCGGGCTCGACGATGAAGCCGTTTGTGATCGGGCTGGCGCTCGATAGCGGCCGCGTGCGCCCCGAATCGGTGATCCAGACAGCGCCGGGGCAGATCATCATCGGCGGCTCAACCATCACCGATGCTCATCCGCATGGCGCGCTCACGGTGTCTGAGGTGATCCAAAAGTCGAGCAACGTCGGCACCGTCAAGCTGGCCATGGCGATGCAGCCGCGCGAGATGTGGGAGATGTTTTCGGGTATCGGCTTGGGGCAGCGTCCGCAGTTGGCGTTTCCGGGGGCGGCTGCCGGGCGTTTGCGGCCCTACAAAAGCTGGCGCCCGATCGAGCAGGCCACGATGAGCTACGGCTATGGTTTGTCGGCATCGCTGTTTCAGCTCGCGCAGGCGTATACGGTGTTTGCGCGCGATGGCGAGTTGATTCCGGTGACGTTGCTCAAGCGCACCGACCCTCTGCCGCCCGAGGCCGATGGTGTGCCGGGCGTTAAGGTGTTCTCGCCCAAGGCTGCCATTGCCGTGCGCCACATGTTGCAGCGGGTGACGCAAGAAGGCGGCACCGCGCCCAAAGCGCAGGCCATCGGCTACTCGACCGGCGGCAAAACCGGCACGGCCCACAAACAAGAGGGGCGTGGCTATGCCGACAAAAAATACCGCGCGTGGTTTGTGGGCCTGGCGCCGGTTGAGCGTCCACGCATCGTGGTGGCAGTGATGGTCGACGAGCCCAGCGCCGGCAAATACTTTGGTGGCGATGTGGCCGCGCCGGTGTTTGCCGATGTGGTGCAGCAAACGTTGGGCGCGCTGGGTGTGCCGCCTGATATCGCCGTGCGCCCACGCATCGTGGTGCAAGCCGAGCAGGAGAGCTTTTGATGGCTGCCGCCCTGCTTGCTCACCCTCAGGCCGCGCTTGAGTTTGTGCGCGCCCACGGCGCCACCGGGCTGTCTAGCGACACGCGTCGGCTGCGCCCAGGCGATGCCTTTGTGGCCTGGCCCGGGCTGGCGGTCGATCCGCGCCGCTACGTGGCCGATGCGTTGGCGGCGGGTGCCGCCGCCTGTGTGGTGGATGCCGACGGCGCCGAGGCTTTTGCTTTTGATGACGCGCGCATCGCTGCGCTGCCCCATCTCAAGGCGGCCACGGGTGACATCGCGCATCGCTTTCTGGGCGAGCCCAGCGACCATCTTGATGTGGTGGCTGTTACGGGCACCAACGGCAAAACCTCGACCGCGTGGTGGACGGCGCAGGCCCTCAGCCGCCTGGGCATGCCGTGCGGCCTGATCGGCACGCTGGGCCAGGGGCTGCCCTTTGGGGTGAGCGGCCAGGGGCAACCGGTTGAGCCCACCGGATTCACCACCCCCGATCCCATCACGCTGCATGGCGCGCTACGCCGTTTTGTCGACGCGGGTGCACGGGCTTGCGCGCTTGAAGCATCAAGCATCGGCATCGATGAGCACCGCATGGCCGGCTTGCGTGTGGCCGTGGCGCAGTTCACCAACTTCACACAAGATCATCTCGATTACCACGGCAGCATGGCCGCTTATTGGCAGGCCAAGCGAGCGCTGTTCGATTGGCACGGTCTGCGCGCGGCAGTGATCAATATCGATGACGAACACGGCGCCAGCTTGGCCGCTGAGTTGCTGTCCGACGATCTGCGCCGCGCGGGCCTGTCGGTGTGGACAACCAGCCTGCATCAGCCAGCCACATTGCGCGCCCAGGCGCTGCGCTATGAAGGTGATGGCTTGGCCTTTGATTTGATCGAAGGCCCTCAGCGCGTAGCCTTGCGCACGGCGCTTGTGGGCGAATTCAATGTGTCGAATCTGCTGGCTGTGGTGGGGGCCGTGCGCGCGTTGGGCGGCACGCTCGATCAAGCGGCTGCAGTGTGTGCCGATCTGGTGGCTGTGCCTGGGCGCATGCAGTGCGTGGGCGGTGCCGCAGTGGCGCATGCAGATCAGCCGCTGGTGGTGGTGGATTACGCCCACACACCCGATGCGCTCGATAAAGCGCTGGCCGCGCTGCGGCCCTTGGCGCAATCGCGCGGCGGGCGGCTGTGGGTGGTGTTTGGTTGTGGCGGCAACCGCGATGCCGGCAAGCGCCCGATGATGGGCGCCATCGCCCAGCGGCAGGCCGACCGCGTTGTGCTCACGAGCGACAACCCGCGCAACGAGCCGCCGGCCTTCATCCTCTCGCAGATTTTGGCGGGCGTGGCCGGCCACGATGAGGTTGATGTGATCGAAGACCGCTCCGAGGCCATCGCTTACGCCATCGCACAGGCCGCGCGGGCCGATGTGGTGCTCATTGCCGGCAAGGGCCATGAAACCACGCAAGAGGTGGCGGGCATCAAAACCCCGTTTTCTGACACCGAACACGCGCAAGCCGCGCTGAATCAGGGGCGCGCCTCATGATGACACTGAGCCTGGCCCACCAACTGTTGCCTGGCAGCACTTTGTTGCACGGCGGGCGCAGCGCCTTCGAGGCGGGGCATGTGGTGTTGGGCCGCGTGCACACCGATACGCGCACC
Organism: uncultured Aquabacterium sp.; assembly: GCA_964618825.1. Taxonomy (GTDB): domain Bacteria; phylum Pseudomonadota; class Gammaproteobacteria; order Burkholderiales; family Burkholderiaceae_C; genus Aquabacterium. The sequence continues at coordinate 10,391 of CAZUCW010000014.1, read as the reverse complement.
CTGCAGCCGGGCGACCTCTTTTTGGCGCTGGCAGGCGAGCGCTTTGATGCCCACGATTTTTTGCCGCAGGCGCAAGCCGCCGGCGCCGTGGCTGTGATCGGCGCGCGCGGCGTGGCCGAGTGCGGCCTGCCGGGCTTGCTGGTGAGCGATACGCGCGCGGCGCTGGCCGAGCTGGCTCACCGTTGGCGTGCACGCTTTGAGATCCCGCTCATTGCCGTTACGGGCAGCAACGGCAAAACCACCGTTACGCAAATGATCGCGGCCATCTTGCGCGCCTGGGTGGGTGAGGCGGCGCACGCCACGCAAGGCAACTTCAACAACGACATCGGCGTGCCGCTCACGCTGTTGGGTTTGCGCCAAGAGGCCTCGCACGCGCACCGTTGCGCGGTGGTTGAGCTGGGCATGAACCACCCGGGCGAGATCGCCGAACTTGCGGGGCTCACCATGCCCACCGTGGCGTTGGTGAACAACGCACAGCGCGAACACCAAGAATTCATGGCCAGCGTTGAAGCCGTGGCACGCGAAAACGGTGCCGTGATCGAAGCCCTGAGCGATGAGGGCACGGCGGTGTTTCCGGCCGACGATGCCTTTACGCCGCTGTGGCGTGCTCTGGCGGGCACGCGCCGCGCAATCACGTTCACGGATCGCGGCGAGGGGGCTGATGCCGATGTGCGTGGTGCGGCCATGTGGTTGGGCGATCACTGGCAGGTGCGCGCCGATTTGGCCCCGGCGCTGTCGGGCGAAATGTTGCATTTCACGCTCGCGATGGCGGGGGCCCACAACGTGCGCAACGCGCTGGCCGCGCTGGCTTGTGCCGTGGCAGCAGGGGTGCCGTTTGATGCCATCGAGCGCGGGCTGTCGGGCTTTGCGCCCGTCAAAGGGCGCTCGCAAACCTGCCGCTTGGCCTTGGCGGGGCGCGCAGTGACGTTGATCGACGACAGCTACAACGCCAACCCCGATTCGGTGCGGGCGGCCATCGACATGCTGGCTTCTTTGAGCGCGCCGCGCTGGCTGGTGCTCGGCGATATGGGCGAGGTGGGCGATCAGGGGCCGGCGTTTCATGCCGAGGTGGGGGCTTATGCGCGTGAGCGCGGCATCGAGCATCTGTGGCTGGCCGGCGCGTTGAGCACTCACGCCGCACAGGCCTACGGGTGCGCCGCGCGGCACTTTGCCAGCGCAGCCGAGATGGCCCAGGCGTTGCGCACGCCCTCTCTTTTGTCTCAACCCGATGCTGCCCGGCCCGAGGTGGCGTCTGTTCTTGTTAAAGGCTCGCGTTTCATGAAGATGGAACACGTGGTGGCTGCGCTGCAGGCGCTGGCCGATGCTCAACCCGCCGGAGGTGCCCATGCTGCTTAGTTTGGCGGGTTGGCTGCAGACGCTGCACCCCGAGTGGGGTTTTCTGCGTGTGTTTCAGTATTTGATGTTCCGCTCGGTGATGGCCTCAATGACAGCGCTGATCATTGGCCTCGTGCTGGGGCCATGGGTGATCCGCAAACTCACCGAGCTCAAGATCGGCCAGCCGATACGTGAATACGGCATTCAAGAGCACCTCAGCAAACGTGGCACGCCCACGATGGGTGGGGTGCTGATCCTGCTGTCGATTGCCTTGTCGACCCTGCTGTGGTTCGATTGGTCGAACCGTTTTGTGTGGATCGTGATGATCGTCACCACCGGCTTTGGGGCCATCGGCTGGGTCGACGATTGGCGCAAGGTGGTTAAAAAAGATCCCGAAGGCATGCCCTCGCGTGAGAAGTATTTTTGGCAGTCGGTGATCGGTTTGGTGGCGGCGCTGTATCTGGCGTTTTCGGTGTCCGAAACCTCAAACGTGCGCGTGATCGAGCTGTTTTTCAGGTGGGTGCAGTCGGGCTTTTCAAACGATCTGCCACCCAAGGCCGATTTGATCGTGCCCTTCTTTAAAACGATCAGCTACCCGCTGGGCGTGTTTGGGTTCATCTTCTTAACCTACGTGGTGATCGTGGGCAGCAGCAATGCCGTCAACCTCACCGATGGGCTCGATGGTTTGGCCATCATGCCGGTGGTGATGGTGGGCACGGTGTTGGGCATCTTTGCTTATCTCACCGGCAACACGGTGTATGCGCACTACCTGTTTTTGCCGCACATCCCGGGTGCTGGCGAGTTGCTCGTGTTTTGCGCGGCCATGGGCGGGGCGGGGTTGGCTTTTTTGTGGTTCAACGCTTATCCGGCCGAGGTGTTCATGGGGGATGTCGGCGCGCTGGCGTTGGGCGTCGCGCTGGGCACCATCTCCGAGATCGTGCGTCAGGAAATCGTGCTGGCCATCATGGGCGGCGTTTTTGTGCTCGAAGCGCTATCGGTGATGGTGCAGGTGGGCTACTTCAAATACACCAAGCGCAAGTTCGGCGAGGGCCGGCGCATTTTGTTGATGGCGCCGCTGCACCATCACTTCGAAAAATCGGGCTGGAAAGAAACGCAGGTGGTGGTGCGCTTTTGGATCATCACCATGCTGCTGTGTTTGATTGGCCTCTCAACTCTGAAACTGCGTTGATCGAATCTCCGTCGATATGAACCACCTCAATGGCCTTTCTGTGCTGATCCTGGGTCTGGGCGACTCGGGCTTGGCCATGGCGCGCTGGTGTGCGCGTTGTGGGGCCGCTGTGCGCGTGGCCGACACCCGCGAGGCGCCGCCGCAGGCCGCGCAGCTTGCGCACGATGTGCCCGCCGCCACGTTGCACCATGGGCTGGATGTGAGCCTGCTCGACGGCGCCAACCTCGTGCTCAAGAGCCCGGGTTTGGCGCCCCACGATGCCCAGCTGCAGCCGCTGTTGGCGCGGGCCGACGAACTTGGCGTGCCGGTGCGCGGCGAGTTGAGCCTGTTTGCTTCGGCGCTGGCCGATCTCAACGTCGAGCGTGGCTACGCGCCCAAGGTGTTGGCCATCACTGGCACCAACGGCAAAACCACCACCACTTCGCTCACTGCACAACTCGTTGAGCGCGCTGGCAAGCGTGTCGGCTTGGCAGGCAATATTGGGCCGACGCTGCTCGATACGTTGGCTGCCGCGCTCGATGCCGAGCCGCTGTCTGAACCCTCGGGCAGCGTGCCTGATGAGGCGGCTGCCGTTGAGGCGGATGTGCCCGGCATGCCCGATGACACCGATGTGCAGCCGGCCAGTGAGGGCGGCAGCCAGTGGGTGAACGAAGGCGAGGGCGATGAATCGGCTGATGATCTCGTCGACGATTACGGCGATGCCGCGCCGACACAAATCCCGCCCATCGAAGCCGATCCAGAGGGCATCGCACCACCGCTGGTGCTGGCCCCCCCAGCGCCGCGTGAGCCGGTGTTTGTGGCGTTGCCCGAGGTGTGGGTGCTTGAGCTGTCGAGTTTTCAGCTCGATGGGGTGAGCAACTTTGAGCCCAGTGCGGCCACGGTGCTCAACATCACGCAAGATCATCTGGATTGGCATGGCTCGATGGCTGCCTATGCAGCGGCCAAGGCCCGCATCTTCGGCAGCCAGGCCGTGATGGTGATCAACCGCGATGATCCGCAGATTGAAGCCATGGTGCCGCCGCCGCAGGTGATCAAGGCGGCCATCAAGGGGCGGCCCAGCAAAACCGTGCATCGCTCGGTGGTGCGTTTTGGGCTCGATGCCCCCCAGGCGCCGGGTGATTTTGGTGTGGTGCACGAGGGTGGTTTGGCCTGGCTGGTGCGCGCGATGACGTCTGATCCCACCCTCAAGCGCAAGCGCGGTGAGGCCGAAGATGAGCTGATCATTCAGCGCCTGATGCCCGCCGATGCGCTGCGCATTCGGGGGCGCCACAACGCCTCAAACGCGCTGGCCGCGTTGGCGCTGGCCACCGCCATCGATCTGCCGCTGGCGCCGATGCTGCATGGTCTGCGCGATTACCGCGGCGAGCCGCATCGCGTTGAGCACGTGGCTACGGTGGGCAGCATCGATGCCTACGACGACAGCAAAGGCACCAATGTAGGCGCCACCGTGGCGGCGCTGGGCGGCTTGGGTGCCGACATCGCGCCGAGCAAGCTGGTGATCATTTTGGGTGGCGATGGCAAGGGGCAGGACTTTGCTCCGCTGGCGGCCCCCGTGGCGCGCTTTGCCCGCGCTGTGGCGCTCATCGGGCGCGATGCCAACGCCATTGAGGCGGCGCTGCTCAATCACCCCGATGCCGCTGCGCTCACGATGCAACGCCACGCCACGCTCGAAGACGCCACCCGCTGGGCCTGGGCGCAAGCGCGCGCTGGCGATGCCGTGTTGCTGAGCCCGGCGTGTGCGAGCCTCGATATGTTCAGCAATTACGCGCACCGTGCGCAGGTGTTTGTCGACACCGTGCACGCCATCGCGGCCGATCGTGGAGAGCTGCTGTCATGAGCGTGGCTGCTGCGCCTTCTTCGCCATCACCTTCGATCTGGCAGCGCTTGTTGCAGCGGTTGCCGCGTCTGGGTGCGCGCGCTGCGGCGGGCGATGAGGCCAGCGGTGCGCGGGTGCCGGTGCGTGATTGGGTGAGCGTGTCGTCGGGCCAGCCGGCGCGGCTATCGGGCTTTGATCAGGGGCTGGTGTGGGTTACGGTGGGCTTGCTGCTCATGGGCATGGTGATGGTGTATTCGGCCTCAGTTGCCATGCCCGACAACCCCAAGTTTGCGCTCTACAAGCCCACGCATTTTTTGAGTCGGCATGTGTTTTCGCTGCTGCTGGCTTCGCTGGTGGGGGTGATCACAGTGCGTGTGCCCATGCGCTGGTGGGAGCTCGCTGCCCCCTGGCTTTTTGTGGTGGTGTTGTTGATGTTGGTGGCGGTGTTGATTCCGCACGTTGGCAAAGGCGTCAACGGCGCGCGGCGCTGGATTCCGCTGGGCATCCTCAACTTTCAGCCCTCTGAGTTGGCCAAGCTGGCCATTGCGCTGTATGCGTCCAACTACATGGTGCGCAAGATGGACGTGAAAGAGCACTTCTTTCGCGCCGTGATGCCGATGGCAATTGCCGTGGGCATCGTCGGGCTGCTCTTGCTGGCCGAGCCCGATATGGGCGCTTTCATGGTGATCGCAGCCATCGCCATGGGCATCTTGTTTTTGGGTGGCGTCAATGGGCGCATGTTCTTTTTGATGGCGGCGGTGCTGGTGGGTTCGTTTGTGCTGATGATCACGTTCAGCGAATTTCGCCGCGAGCGCATCTTTGCCTATCTCAATCCGTGGGATGAGAAATACGCCATGGGCAAGGCCTACCAGCTCACGCACTCGCTGATTGCATTTGGGCGGGGTGAAATCTTTGGGCAAGGATTGGGCTCGAGCCTCGAAAAGCTGCACTACCTGCCCGAGGCGCACACCGACTTTTTGCTCGCCGTGATTGGCGAAGAGCTGGGCTTTGTGGGCGTGGCGCTGGTGATCTTTGCGTTCTTCTATCTCACGCGCAAATGCTTTCATATCGGTCGGCAGGCGGTGGCGCTCGATCGCGTTTTCTCAGGCCTGGTGGCGCAAGGCGTGGGCATCTGGATGGGCTGGCAGGCCTTTATCAACATGGGCGTGAACCTCGGTGTGCTGCCCACCAAGGGCCTGACGCTGCCGCTCATGAGCTACGGTGGGTCGGCCATCTTGCTCAACGTGGTGGCGCTGGCCATCGTGGTGCGCGTCGATATCGAAAATCGCCAGCTGATGCGAGGGGGGCGCGCATGAGCCACCACCTCGTGATCATGGCGGCAGGCACGGGCGGGCACATCATGCCGGGCCTGGCTGTGGCTCAAGAGATGTTGCGCCGCGGGTGGTCGGTGAGCTGGCTGGGCACCACGCATGGCATGGAAAACCGCCTCGTGCCGCCCAGTGGCATTGCGCTTGATGCCATTGATTTCAGCGGCATGCGCGGCAAAGGGCTGGCGCACAGTGTGGCTGGCGGGTTCAAGCTGCTTGCGGCGTTGGTGCGCTGCTGGCGCGTGTTGGGGCAACGTCGTGCCAACGCGGTGTTGGGCATGGGCGGCTACGTGTGTCTGCCTGGCGGGCTGATGGCCGCGCTGCGTCGCAAACCGCTGGTGCTGGTGAACGCCGATGCCGCGCTGTTGATGAGCAACCGCGCATTGCTGCCCTTTGCTGATCGCATCACCTTTGGCTTTGAAGGCGAGGCCGCACGCACCTTGCGTGGGGCCCTCGTAACGGGCAACCCGGTGCGTGCCGAGATTGAGGCCATCGCGCCGCCCGAGCAGCGTTTGGCCGGACGACGCGGGCCGTTGCGTGTGCTGGTGGTGGGCGGCAGCCTGGGCGCTCAGGTGCTCAATGCCACGGTGCCGCAAGCACTCGCGCACCTCGCGCCCGAGGCTCGCCCGTTGGTAACGCATCAAACCGGCACGGCCAACCTGAGCAGTGTTCAGGCGGCCTACACCGAGGCGGGGGTCGAGGCCGAGATCGTGTCCTTTATCGACGACATGCCCCGGCGTTTGGCCGAAGCCGATCTGGTGGTGTGCCGTGCTGGCGCCATCACCGTGAGCGAGCTGTGCGCGGCGGGTGTGCCCAGCGTGCTTGTGCCGCTGGTGGTGAGCACCACGGCGCACCAGCGCGACAACGCCGTTTTCATGGCCAGCCACGGGGCAGCGATTCATTTGCCGCAAGGCGAGCTGACGCCGCAGGCGTTGGTTGAATGTTTTACGGGCCTGCCGCGCACCGAGTTGTTGGCCATGGCCCAACGCGCACGGGCGCTGGCTCGTCCGCACGCGGCGGCGGCGGTGGCCGATGAGATCGAATCTTTGATGAACGCAAACCAACAGAAGGCGGACGCATGAAGCACGCCGTCAAACACATCCACTTCGTGGGCATCGGGGGCTCGGGCATGTCGGGCATCGCCGAGGTGCTGCTCACGCTGGGGTACACGATCTCGGGCTCTGATCAGGCCGACAGCGCTACCACGCGGCGTCTTGCCGGGTTGGGGGCGCGCGTGTTTGTGGGGCACGATGCCGCGCACATCGCGGGTGCTGATGCGATCGTGATCTCGACCGCGGTAAAGGGCGACAACCCCGAGGTGATCGCTGCGCGCGCCAAACGGGTGCCGGTGGTGCCGCGCGCCGTGATGTTGGCCGAGTTGATGCGGCTGCGGCGCGGCATTGCCATCGCCGGCACGCACGGCAAAACCACCACCACCTCGCTGGCGGCGAGCGTGCTGGCCGAAGCCGGGCTCGATCCGACCTTTGTGATCGGTGGGCGGCTCAACAGCGCTGGCGCCAATTCACGCCTGGGTTCGGGCGAATACATCGTGGTTGAGGCGGATGAGTCTGATGCCTCCTTCCTCAATCTGTTGCCCATGTTGTCGGTCGTCACCAACATCGATGCCGATCACATGGACACCTACGGACACGATTTCGCCAAGCTCAAGCAGGCTTTTGTCGATTTCTTGCATCGCATGCCGTTTTATGGCGCGGCCATTTTGTGTGCTGACGACCCTGGCGTGCGTTCGATCGTGCCGCTGATCTCGCGGCCCGTGATCACCTATGGCTGGGGCGACGATGCCCAGGTGCGCGCCGTCAACGTTGAGGCGCTGCCCGGCGGGCAGATGAAGTTCACCGCGCAGCGCCGCAACGGTGTGGTGCTGCCCGATCTCGACGTGACGCTCAATCTGCCCGGGCGCCACAACGTGCTCAACGCGCTGGCCGTGATCGCCGTGGCCACCGAGATCGAGCTGCCCGATGCGCCCATCGTCAAGGCGCTGGCCGAGTTCAAGGGCGTGGGGCGGCGCTTTCAGCGCTGGGGTGAGCTGCCGGCCCAATCGGGCGCGGGGGGCACCTTCAGCCTGATCGACGATTACGGCCACCATCCGGTTGAGATGGCGGCGGTGATTGGCGCGGCGCGCGGGGCTTTTCCTGGGCAGCGCGTGGTGCTGGCGTTTCAGCCGCATCGCTATACCCGCACCCGCGATTGTTTTGAAGATTTCGTCAAAGTGCTGGGCACGGCCGACGCCGTGTTGCTGGCCGAGGTGTATGCCGCTGGCGAGGCGCCCATCGTGGCGGCCGATGGCCGGGCGCTGGCGCGTGCACTGCGTGTTGATGGCAAGGTCGAGCCGGTGTTTGTCGACGACATTGCCGAGATGCCGCAAGCCATTGCAAACCATGCGCAAGCGGGCGATGTGGTGATCTGCATGGGCGCAGGATCGATCGGCGGTGTGCCGGCCAAAGTGGTTGAGATGGCAGGGGGTGCCGCATGAGCATCGATCTAAAAAATCTGGGCAAAGTGGCGGTGCTGTTTGGCGGCGATTCAGCCGAACGCGAAATTTCGTTGATGTCGGGGGCGGGGGTGCTCAAAGCGCTGCAATCGCGCGGCGTCGATGCTCATGCGTTCGACCCTGCCGAGCGCGATCTGGCTGATCTCAAGCGCGAGGGCTTTGCGCGCTGCTTTATCGCGCTGCATGGCCGGCGCGGTGAAGACGGCGCCGTGCAAGGCGCGCTTGAGCTGCTGCGCATCCCCTACACCGGCTCTGGCGTGATGGCCTCAAGCATCGCGATGGACAAGATCATGACGAAACGCATCTGGCGTTTTGAAGGCTTGCCTACGCCCGATTGGCGCATGGCCCGCAGCGTGGCCGATTGCGAAGCCGCACTGGCAGCCCTCGGGGCGCCGATGATCATCAAGGCCGCACACGAAGGGTCGAGCATCGGGCTGACGAAAGTGAGCGAGGCATCGCAATGCCGCGCCGCATTTGAAGCCGCAGCACGCTACGACAGTGCGGTGCTGTGCGAACAGTTCATCGAAGGCGATGAAACCACCTGCCCGGTGCTGGGCGAAGGCGACGGCGCCCGCGCACTGCCGGTGATTCGCATCATGGCGCCCGAAGGCAAGTACGACTATCAAAACAAATACTTCACCGACGACACGAAATACCTGTGTCCCAGCGAGTTGCCATCGGGCGAAGAAACCGAGATCCAGCACATCGTCGAGCGTGCCTACCGCACCCTTGGCTGCCGGGGTTGGGCGCGGGCCGATGTGATGATCCGCGCCAGCGACCGCCAACCCTTCTTGCTCGAAATCAACACCTCGCCGGGCATGACCGGCCACTCGCTCGTGCCGATGTCGGCGCGGGAGGCCGGCATCAGCTACGACGAACTCTGCGTGCGGCTGCTGGCGTCGGCCACGCTCGACGAAACCTGCGCACGGCGCATTGGGTGATCGCACCATGAACGCCTTCTCACGCGCCCCCCTTGTTGCCAACGATGTGCCGTCCGACGTGCGCGCGTTGCAGGCGGGTGCCAGCGTGTTGTTTGCGTTGGCGGGGGCGGTGTTTGTGGCGCTGGCCCTGGCAGCGCTGGCACGTTTGCCGGTGTTCACGATCCGCGCCGTGCAGGTGGATGGCGAGATTGCGCGCAACAACGCCACCACCATTCGTGCCAATGCGATGACGCGGTTGGCAGGCAACTTTTTCAGTGTCAACCTCGCGCAGGCGCGGCAGGCCTTTGAAGCCGTGCCTTGGGTGCGGCGTGCTGTGGTGCGGCGCGTGTGGCCCAACGCCTTGGCTGTCACGCTCGAAGAACACCACGCCGCTGCCTATTGGCACCGCGACGATGGTGATGATCAACTCGTTAACCAGCAAGGCGAAGTGTTCGTGGCCAACCTGGGCGATGTCGAAGATGAAAACCTGCCCACGCTCGAAGGCCCCGATGGGCAATCGGCGGTGATGCTTGCCATGCTGCGCCGGCTCGATACGGCACTCGCGCCGATTCGCCAGCAGATCAAATCGATGCAGCTCAGTGAGCGCGGCTCATGGAGCGTGGCCTTGCGCGAGGGTGCCCGGCTTGAGCTTGGGCGTGGCGACGAAGCCGAGTTGCTTGCGCGCTTGCAGCGCTACACACAAACCATTGAGCAGATCGAATCGCACTACCGCGCATCGGTTGATGCTGCCGATCTGCGTTACACGCAAGGCTACGCACTGCGTCTGCATGGGGTTACCACGCTGCCTGCAGCGGGCGACTCATCCGTGAACAAAACACATAATCAGCATTGAGCAAGCTCATGGCCAAAGAGTACAAAGATCTCGTTGTCGGACTCGACATCGGCACCGCCAAAGTGATGGCGGTTGTGGCCGAGGTGATGCCGTCCGGCGAGCTTCGCGTGGCGGGTTTGGGTGTGGCGTCGAGCCACGGCCTCAAGCGTGGCGTGGTGGTCAACATCGATGCCACCGTGCAGTCGATCCAGCAAGCGCTCAAAGAAGCCGAGATGATGGCCGATTGCAAGATCAGCCGCGTCTATACGGGCATTACCGGCAGCCACATTCGCGGGCAAAACAGCACCGGCATGGTGATCGTGCGCGATAAAGAAGTGAGCCCGATCGATGTGAGCCGCGTGGTTGAAACCGCCAAGGCCATCAACATCCCCAACGATCAGCGGTTGCTGCTCGTTGAGCCCCAAGAGTTTGTGATCGATGGCCACGAGGTTAAAGAGC
>CAZUCW010000013.1:0-46694 GCA_964618825.1 uncultured Aquabacterium sp. | reverse complement strand
ATCCTCTACCGCGCCAACCACCAAGCACGCGTGTTCGAGCAGGCCCTGCGCCGCGCCAACATCCCCTACAAGGTGTCGGGTGGGCAAAGCTTTTTCGACCGCGCCGAAATCAAAGACCTCTGCGCCTGGCTGCGCTTGCTGGTGAACAACAACGACGACCCCGCGTTTTTGCGCGCCATCACCACCCCCAAGCGCGGCATCGGCCACCAAACCCTGGGCAGCCTCGGCGAGTTCGCCGGCCAATGGAAGCTGAGCCTGTTCGATGCCCTGTTTGCCGAATCCCTCGGCACCGCGCTCAATGCCCGCGCCATCGCCGGGCTGCACGAATTTGGTCGCTACTTCGCCGATCTCGAATACCGCGCCCGCCACACCAGCGGCGCCGACGACGTCAAACCCCTGTTGCTCGAGTGGCTCAAAGACATCGGCTACGAGCAGCACCTTTTTGATGGCGAAGACAACGAAAAAGTCGCTGCAGCCCGCTGGGGCAACGTGCTCGATTTCGTCGATTGGATCGCCAAACGCTGCGGCGGCGAGATCGACACCACCGGCGGCATGAACGCCGAAGCCGAGCGCAAAACCCTGCTCGATGTGGCGCAAACCATCTCGCTCATCACCAGCCTGGCCGAGCGCGGCGGCGACCCCAACGTGGTAACGCTGTCCACCCTGCACGCCTCCAAAGGGCTCGAATGGCCGCACGTGGTGCTGGCCGGCGTCAACGAAGGCCTGTTGCCCTTCAAGAGCGAAGACGATGAGATGACAGCCGAGCGGCTCGAAGAAGAGCGCCGCCTGATGTATGTGGGCATCACCCGCGCCCGCCTCACGCTGGCCGTGAGCACCCTGCGCCGCCGCAAAAAAGGCCGCGAATGGGTGCAGGGCCTGCCCAGCCGTTTCATCGCCGAGATGAAGCTGGGCGAAGGCGGCCCCAAAGAAGATCCGCGCGAAAAGTTGCGTCGGCTGCGCGAAGAGCTTGCGGCCAAAGCCAAGGGGCGTGCGCCCGACGCGAGCTAGCCAGCGGCTTGCCTCGCCCCCAACGCCTGCAGCGGATGAAACCGCGTGGGCAATGCCGCATCGATGAGCACCCAGCCCCCATCGGCGGTTTCGCGGTAGCGCGCGGCATATTCATGGCGCACGCCGGGCCGGGCCAGCAGCGTGCGGCAGGCGTGCAGCAGGGCTTCGATATCGTCGGGCGTGCTGTAGAGCCCCAGGCTGGCGCGCACCATGCCATCACCGGGCATGGGTTGACGCTGCCAAGCGTGGGCCAGCAGCTGGTGCACGTAGGGGTGGGCGCAAAAACAGCCATTGCGCACAGCGATGTTGAATGCGTCGTTGAGCACACGCGCCACCAGGCCGTGCGGCCAACCCTCGAGATTGAACGCCACGGCCCCCACGCGCGGGTAGCGCACCAGATCGGGCGAGCCATACACCTCAACCCCCTCGATGGCGCGCAGCCCCTCGTGCAGCCGGGCCGTGAGCTCGCGCTGTTTGCGCTCGATGGTGGCCATGCCAACGCGGTCGAGCTGCTCAAGCGCGTAGGCCAGCGTCAACGCCCCCACGATGTTGGGCGTGCCCGCCATCTCGCGCTCGGCGAGATCGGCGTGAGCGCGATAGCTATGCGCGTTCACCTCGGCCACCATGCCGCCGCCCCAATCGTCGGGCACGAGCCGGGCCAGCCGTTCTTTTTTGATCACCAGCACACCGGGCGACCCTGGGGCATAGGCCTTGTGCCCCGAAAACACGCAGGCATCGATGTGTTGCGCCGGTGGCAGCCCCTGGCTCAGACACACGGGCATGTGCGCCACCATTTGCGCAGCATCGAGCACCATCAGTGCGCCGTGGCGATGCGCCCGCTCGGCAATGGCGTGCACCGGGTTGATGATGCCGGTGACATTGCTCACACCCGTGGCCACCACGCTGTTAACGCGCTCACCCAGGCGCGCAAGCTGGGCATCGAGCGCATCCAGATCAATGCCGCCCACCTCGCCCGAATGCCGCGCCAGTGCCATCGATTCAACGCACGAGGCATGACAGCGATAAGGCAGATCGCTTGAGTGATGCTCCATGGCCGACACCAGCATCACCGGCCGCTCGGGCCGCGCCGCTGGCAACCGCCGCGCCAGGCGGTTCATGCCCGCCGTGGCGCCGCTGCCCACAAACACGCAGGCGTAATCGGCCTCGTCGGCCCCGACGAAACGCAGCACACGCTGCTGCGCCCAGCGCAGCGCCTCAGACGAAATCTCAGCCGCATGGTGCGCATGGCTGTGTGAATTGGCGTAGTGCGCCAAAAAACGCCCAGCGGCCTCATAGGCCGAGCGCATCATCAGCGTTGAAGCGTTGGAGTCGAGATAACGCCGTCGGGCCAACACGCCATCGGCGGTGGTGTAGTGGGTATCCAGCCCGATGAAATCGGTGCACAAATCGGCAAACATCTCAGGCGGCGCGGTCTCACAAAAGATCGCGCACTGTAGGCACACCCACCCCAGCACCTCAAGGCTCGCACACGACAACCCGGTGCGAATCGACGACGCCGATCAAGCGTATGGATCAGCAAACCCCAGCGCGGCGAGCACCTCGCGCTCGCGGGCCTCCATGGCCTCGGCTTCGTCGGCGGCTTCGTGATCCCAGCCTTGCGCGTGCAACGTGCCATGCACCAACAAGTGGGCATAGTGCGCCGGCAGCGTTTTGCCCTGGGCGCGGGCTTCGGCCTCAACCACCGGGGCGCAAATCACCAGATCGGCCATCACCACCGGCTCGTGGGCGTAATCAAAAGTGAGCACGTTGGTGGCGTAATCCTTGGCACGAAAATCGCGGTTGAGCGCGCGGCCTTCTTCGGCATCCACAATGCGCACAGCAATCTCGGCATCGCATGCCAGCGCGGCGCGCACCCAGCGGGCCACCGCGTGGCGCGGCAGGTGATCACGGTGCGATTTGTCGGCAAATTGCAGGCTCAGGCTCAACGTGGGGCGAGCGGCTTTCATTGGGCCTCCGGTCGACGTCTGGATTTGGCCGGCGACGGCTCAGGCGCCGGCGCCACGGTGGCATCTGATTCGGCCTCGTAGGCCTCAACGATGCGCGCCACCAGCGGATGGCGCACCACATCGCTGGCATCAAAGCGTGTGAACGCAATGCCGCGCACGCGCCGCAAGATGCGCTCGGCGTCGATCAGCCCGCTTTTGCTGCCACGCGGCAAATCGATCTGGCTCACGTCGCCCGTTACCACGGCCCGGCTGCCAAAGCCGATGCGTGTGAGAAACATCTTCATCTGCTCAGGCGTGGTGTTTTGCGCTTCATCGAGGATCACGAAAGCGTGGTTGAGCGTGCGCCCACGCATAAAAGCCAGCGGTGCCACCTCGATAAGGTTTTTTTCGAACGCCTTGGTAACGCGATCAAAACCCATCAAATCGTAGAGCGCATCGTAGAGCGGGCGCAGATACGGATCGACCTTTTGCGTCAGATCGCCCGGCAAAAAACCCAGCCGCTCGCCCGCCTCAACCGCCGGACGCGTGAGGATGATGCGCTGCACGCTGTTGCGCTCGAGCGCATCCACCGCACACGCCACCGCCAAAAAGGTTTTGCCCGTGCCCGCCGGGCCGATGCCAAAGGTGATGTCGTGTCCCAGCATCTGCTGCAGGTATTGCACCTGATGCGGCGTGCGCCCTTGCAAATCGGCGCGGCGCGTGTGCAGCACAGGCGCGTCACTGTGTAGCGCCGCGGCAACCGGCGCGCCCTCTGCGCCACCTACCGAGCGCGTGGCCTCGAACACCGCCAGCTGCACCGTCTCGGCCCCCAGCGGACGCCGGGCGATGGCATAGAGCGATTCCAGCACCGCCAGCGCCCGCTGCGCCGCCTCGCGCGCACCCTCGATGCGAAACGCCTCGCCGCGCCGTGTGATGCGCACATTGAGCCCGGCTTCGAGCGTGCGCACATGCTCATCAAGCGCCCCGCACAAATGGGCCAGACGCTCGTTGTCGAGAGGGATAAAGCTGTGTCGCAAGATCATGGTGACAGCCGCCAGGCGGCGCAAATCAGGATGAGGCTGCATTGTCGCCGCCGCCCCACGCCACACCGCCACACCGCCTCAGCAGCATCCGCGCGAATTGAGCGGCAAATCCCCTGTTTCTATCGTTCACCCAACGCGGTCTAATGCGGGCACACTGATCCACTGGACTCAGACCGTGAACCGGGGAGCTGCGCGCGTGGTGCGGCCGCACCCGAGGTTCACGCATCCCAGCGCCTGACCCATGCAATCCTCCGCACCCTCATCGACCTTCGGGCCACACTCGTCGTTTCAGATCGAGCGCCCGGTGTACACCCCCAGCCCCGAGCTGTTGGCACAGCCCAGCGACGACAACGCCAGTTGGCTCAGCCCCATTGGCCTGGGCGTGGCATTCGGGCTCTTTTGTGTGGCTATGTTCGTGATCGCGCTTGCGCTGCGCGGCGTGCTGCCCGCCGATCTTTCGGGCAGCGTGTTGTTGCAGCGCACCTGGTCGGTAGCCAGCGACGCGGCGCATTACCCCACCGGCACACCGGGCGTCGATCAAGCCCTGCCCGACGATTGGCCCGCCAGCCGCCCCGGCTACCAAGGCTCGGTGTGGTATCGCATCCCCTTCGATCGGCCTGCCGGCCACGATGCCGAACCGCTGCTGGCCGCTTACATCGAGCGCGCCTGCACCAACATCGAAGTGCACCTCAACGGCCAACTGCTCTACCGCGGTGGCCGCATGGCCGAGCCCGTTACGCGCAACTGCTACCGCCCACACCTCATCACGCTACCGGCTTTTTTGCTGCGCCCCAGCGGCAACCAACTCGACATCAAAGTCGTCGGCACCCCGATCGAGCGCGTAACCGCCCGCCAGCGTGCCGGCGGACTCTCTGCCGTGCGCGTCGGCCCGCAACACGCCATGCAGCAACTGCACGACCGGCACCTGTTTTGGTCGATCACCATCACGCAGATCACGGGTGGCACCACGCTGATCCTGGGCTTTTTTGCGCTCGTGCTTGCCCGGGTGCGCCGGCTGGGCTACCTGATGCACTTTGGGTTGATGTCGGTCGGCTGGTCGCTGCTGACATCGCGCCTGTGGCTGCGCGACATCCCGCTGCCCGACACCTCGGTCGAGGTGCTATCGAGCGTGGCCTTCGGCCCGATGGTGGCATTTGGCGTCAAGTTTTTGCTCGGCTACGCCGGCCAGGGGCTGCGCAGCGATACCGATGCACGCACCGCCCGCATCATCACCGGCCTGCTCTGGGCGCAAACCCTGTTGATGCCCGTGAGCTTTATGGTGAGCGGGGTCGACGCGCTCTTCACCGTGGCGCGCTCATGGGGCGCCATCTTCACCCTCGAAATCCTCGCTGCCGAAATCTTCTTTCTGTGGCACGCCGGGCGCACACGCAAGCCTGAGTTCTGGATGATCTGCGTGATCCTGGGGCTGGCCTCGATCGGCACCGCCACCGAGCTGATTTTTCAAAACGGCTGGGCGCAACCCGAGTGGGGCTGGCAGATCACGCACTTTGTGATGCCGCTGATGTTTTGTGTCGTCACGGTGCGGCTCATCAAGGTCTATGCCCGCGCCATGCAAACCGCCGAAGGCGCACGCCACCAACTCGAGAACCGCATCGAAGAGATCACGGCCGACATCGAACGCAACTTCACGCAACTGGCCGAGCTGCGCGTTGAGCAAATCGCCGAAAAAGAACGCAAGCGCATCGCCGCCGATCTGCACGACGATCTCGGCGCCAAGCTGCTCACCATCGTGCACACCTCCGACAACGACCGCATCTCGACACTGGCGCGCGAAGCGCTCGAAGAGATGCGCCTGTCGGTCAAAGGGCTCACCGGCAAACCTGTGCAACTGGCCGATGCGTTGGCCGATTGGCGCAGCGAGATCGTCTCGCGGCTGGGCCAGGCTGGCATCGACGTCGATTGGGTCAGCACGGTCGACATCTTCGAGCCTTGCCCACTGTCGGCACGCATCTTTGTGCAGACCACCCGCATCCTGCGCGAAGCCGTGAGCAACATCATCAAGCACAGCGGCGCCACCACCTGCGTGATCACCTGCGACGTGCAGGGCAACGATTTTCAAGTGGTGGTGCAAGACAACGGCAAAGGGATCCCGATGGAGCTCGATGGCAAGCTCGATCGCGGCCACGGCATGGCCAGCATGAAGGGCCGCGCCAAACAACTCAACGGGCAATGCCTGGTTGAATCGGGCCCGGGCTATGGCACCACGATCCGCCTGACGCTGCCGCTCGATGCCACACCGCTGCCCGTCAACGTGGCGCCCGCCACCCAGCCCATGGGGCTGATACCATGAACTTTCGCCAAGCATCAGCACAAGGGACCCCCACCATGAAGCAAATCCTGCTGCTCGAAGACCTGCCCGAAATCCGCGCGTGGCTCAAGACGCTGGCGCTGCAGGTTTTTCCGCAGGCCCGCATCAGCGAAGCCGCACGCGTGCACGACGCACTCGAACTCGTCAGCGCGCTGCGCTTCGATGTCGCCCTCGTTGATCTCGGCCTGCCCGATGGCTCAGGCGTCACGGTGGTCGAGCGGCTGCGCGAAACCCAACCCGACGCGCAATCGGTGGTCGTCACCATCCACGACGACGACGAACATCTCTTTCCGGCGTTGCAAGCCGGCGCCTTTGGCTATCTGCTCAAAGAGCAATCGCGCGAACAATTGTCCGAACAGCTGCAACGCATTGCGCAAGGCGAGCCGCCGCTGTCACCCTCGATTGCACGCCGCGTCATTCAATACTTCACCGCGCAAGCCAAGGCCAAGGCTGCCGAGGCCTCATCGCTCATGCCGATGGTGCAGCTCACCGAGCGCGAAAGCGATGTCCTGCTGCGCGTGGCCAAGGGCTTCACGCTGCCCGAGATCGGTGTGCAACTCAACCTCTCACGCCACACCATCGCCGATTACGTCAAGCAGATTTACCGCAAGCTCAACGTGAGCTCGCGCGCCGAGGCCGCGCTCGAAGCGCAACGCCTGGGGCTGTTCCGCAAGTGACGGCCCGCACACGATGATCGGTCGACTCACCGGCACGCTGGCCGAAAAATCCCCACCGCTGGTGCTGCTCGACGTGAGCGGCGTGGGCTACGAAGTCCATGTGCCAATGAGCACCTTCTACAACCTGCCCGAGCTGGGCGCACGCACCGCACTGCTCACGCAACTCGTGGTGCGCGAAGACGCCCACACGCTGTTTGGATTTCTCACTGCTGCCGAGCGCAGCGCGTTTCGAGAGCTCGTCAAGATCAGCGGCGTGGGCCCACGCACCGCACTGTCCATCTTGAGCGGGCTCAACGCCAGCGAGCTGGCTGCAGCCATCGGCGCACAAGACGCCTCACGCCTGATCAAAATCCCCGGCATCGGCAAAAAAACCGCCGAGCGGCTGCTGCTCGAGCTCAAAGGCAAACTCGCCCCCGATCTCGGCCCCGCTGCGGCCAGCCCCGCCACCGAAGCCCACCACGACATCCTGCAAGCCCTCGTGGCGCTGGGCTACAGCGAACGCGAAGCTGCCATCGCCCTCAAAAAACTGCCCGCCGAAGTGAGCGTGAGCGACGGCATCAAGCTCGCCCTCAAAGCCCTCACGCCGTGATCACGGGGCCATGTAGTGGCCCGATTTGCCGCCCTGCTTTTCGAGCACACGCACATCGCTGATCACCATGCCCTTGTCGGCAGCCTTGCACATGTCGTAAACCGTCAGCAGCCCCACCTGCACAGCGGTCAGCGCCTCCATCTCAACCCCCGTGCGCCCCAGCGTCTCAACCTGCGCTTCGCAGCGCACCGCCGGCAGCGCATCGCCCACGGCAGGCTCGAGCGCAAACTCAACCGCCACCCGCGTGATCGGCAGCGGGTGGCACAGTGGGATCAAATCTGCCGTGCGCTTGGCCCCCTGAATGGCCGCGATGCGCGCCACACCGAGCACATCGCCTTTTTTGGCCGAGCCCGACGCGATCAGCGCAAACGTGGCCGGCAACATGCGAATGCGCCCTTCGGCGCGCGCCACACGATGCGTGATCGTCTTTCCGCCAACATCAACCATATGCGCCTGGCCTTGGGCGTCGAAATGCGTCAGGGGCTGGCCCGACGATAAGCTTGCAGGATCGGTCACGTCTCTTTGCCTCGGCTTCACAAACCTCAATGAACACGAGGCATGATAGCCACGTGATGCCCACGCCTCGCCCCAACCACCGCACCCGCGTCAACCGCACCCGCCCTCGCTCAGCGGCCCGACGCTTCGTCATCATCAACCTCATCGCCACCCTGTGCGCGCTACCCGCCCCGTGGGCCAGCCCGGCGGCGCACGCACAAGGCCAAGCCTTGCCGGCACTGGGCGAATCCGCATCGAGCGATTTCTCACCTGCCGCCGAGCGAGCCCTGGGCGATAGCGTGATGCGCGAGATCCGACGCGATCCGGCCTATTTCGACGACCCTGTGCTGCTCGAACACGTGCGCACCCTCTGGACGCGGCTCGTAAACGCCGCCCGCCAGCGCGGCGAAATCACCCCCGAGATGGATGCCGCCTTTGCGTGGGAACCTTTCTTGGTGCGCGACCGCAGCGTCAACGCTTTCGCCCTGCCTGGCGGCTACATCGGCGTCAACCTCGGGCTGATCGCCATCACCACCAGCGATGACGAACTCGCCTCGGTGCTGGGCCACGAGCTCTCGCACGTTACCCAGCGCCACATCGTGCGCTCGATCGGGCAACAACAGCGGCTGTCGGTGGTGAGCATTGCCTCCATGCTGCTGGGCATCCTCGCCGCCAGCCGCGCACCGCAAGCCGCCGAAGCCCTGATCGTTGGAGGGCAAGCCGCCTCGGTGCAAGGCCAACTTAACTTTTCGCGCGATATGGAGCGCGAAGCCGATCGCGTCGGCTTCGGCATCTTGACCACTGCAGGCTACTCGCGCGCCGGCATGGCCAGCATGTTCGAAAAACTCGATCAAGCCTCGCACCTCACCGACGACAACAGCTACCCCTACCTGCGCACCCATCCGCTCACCACCGAACGCATCGGCGAAGCCCGTGCCCGCGCTGGGCTGACGCGCGTCAGCATCGCCCCCGACCCCGAACACCTGCTGCTGCGCCAACGCGCACGCGCGCTGATGGACCCCCGCGCTGCCGCCCTGCAGCCCATCATCGATCAGGCCCAAGCCGGCGTTGGCGCGCTCACCGCCACCGATCGTCTGGGCCGTGCCTACGCCGCCACGCTGGCCGCACTCACACTGAGCGATCCCTCCTTGGCCATGACGCTGCTCGACACGTTCGACGCCGCCGCCCGCGCCCTCCCGGCAGCAGAGCGCACCGCTTTGCAACGCCAAATAGATTGGCTGCACGCCGAAGTGCTGCTGTCCGCCATCGGCACCAGCAGCCCCGCCACGGCAGCCACAGCCGAAGCCAGCACCCGCCTCGACAACACGATCTCGGCCCTCAAACGCGACACCTCACGGCCCACACTGCTGCTGCGCGCCCGACGCAACCTGCTGCCCAACGCCTCAGCCGCACAAAACAAAGACGCGGCCAGCGCCTTGCAAACCCACGCCACACGCGAGCCCGGCGACGCACAAGCCTGGCAACTGCTCGCCCAAGCCTGGCGGCAACTCAATCAACCGCTGCGCGCCGTTCGCGCCGAAGCCGAAGCCAACGTGGCCCTGGGCGATATGGCCGGCGCCGTCGAGCGGCTGCGCAGCGCACAACGCCAACTGCGCGCCACCGGCACGACCGATTTTGTAGAAGCCTCGGTGATCGACGCCCGGCTGCGCGCCTTCGAAGCTGAGATGCGCCGACAGCGAGAAGACAACGCCCCCCGCTGACACCTGCCGCGCCAGCCCAGCGTCACGGTCTTGCCGTGCGCCACCGCTCGCACACTCAGGGCGCGTTGCGGCTGAACAACCGCTCCAACGCCACATCGATCACCAGCGCCCACACGCTGTAGAGCAACGACCCCAGCAGCGCCGCACCAAAGCCGTCCACATTAAACCCACTGAGCAAGCTACCCGCCGCCTGAAACATCAACGCATTGATCACGAAGATAAAAAGGCCCAGCGTCAACACCGTTACCGGCAGCGTGAGAATGATGAGCAACGGACGCAACACTGCATTGAGCAGGCCCAACACCAGCGCTGCCAACATGGCTGAGCCAAAACTCTTAACGCTCACACCCGGACACCACTGCGACACCAGCAACAGAGCTGCCGCCAACAACACCCAACGCAATATCAGCTTCATCCGGCCAGCATACACAGTTGGCCGCGCACATGCCCAAGAGGCGATGGGTTGACGCACAACCGGCATCACGGCAACCGCGTCCGCCTTTTAGGGGAATGACAAGCCCCCCACATCCGCAGCACCATACGGCTTGCAATGGTGCGGAGATATTCATGAGTCCCTCATGATTTCTACGCTTCAGAGCGCCTTCGGGCGCTCTTTTTTTATGTCTTGCATTGCGTCACCCACCGTGCGTGCCGATCATGTGGCCGGCATCTGACAACTTAGGGGGTGACGTAGTGCCTCGAAAACACTACGCTTCACGGTTGAGAGACGGAGACACCATGAGCTTCATGATGTCGACGATTACGAGCGCCCCACGGGGCGCTCTTTTTTTACTGCCGCCGCCCGCCGCACCGACACAGCTCACCCTGCCGGTTGACGCGATGTCGCGACAAATCACAGCGGCACCGCGTTTTCTCTAGTGAATTCGGGCCCAAAGCGCTTCTCATCACTGCGGCCACACAGTACCATCCGGCCTGCAGTCTCCCAGAGGAACGAGCACTTTTGAGGTTTTCGCCCTGGGTCTGAACGGTCCCCGAGATCAACCACGCATTAGTCGGAGAATTTGAATGGCAACTGCGACGAAGAAGGCCCCTGCCAAAAAGGCAGCGGCAAAGAAGGCTCCTGCGGCCAAGAAAGCAGCCCCGGCCAAGAAGGTTGCCGCCAAAAAGGCAGCCCCGGCCAAAAAAGCTGCAGCTAAAAAGGCACCCGCCAAAAAGCGCACGCCCAATGCAGCCTTCCTCAAGCCCCTGACACCGAGCGCCGCCCTGGCCGCCATCATTGGCGCCTCGCCGCTGCCGCGCACCGAGGTTACCAAGAAGGTTTGGGAATACATCAAGAAAAACCAGCTGCAAGACGCCATCAACAAGCGTCTGATCAAGGCCGACGAGAAGCTCAAAGAGGTGCTCAAGAAGGCTCAGGTCGATATGTTTGAGTTGACCAAAATCATCTCGAGCCACCTGAAGTGAAGTGAGGTGTGCAGCGACACTCTGTCTCTGCATGCACCGCAAAGCCCGGCAGCTGCCGGGCTTTTTTTATGGTGCCACACCGCGCCCGGGGCGTTTTTTGACGTTCAGGACAGCAAGCGTTGCAGATGGCCCAGCACCTGTACCACGTTGATGGGCTTGGTCCAGTAATCGTCGAAGCCGGCTTGGCGTGCCCGTGCGATCTGCTCGGGCAGCGCATCAGCCGATAAGCCGATGCATGGCGCTTGTGCGTCGGCAAAGCGGGCTTTGATGTCGCGCAACAGGCTCAGGCCATCGGTGTCGGGCAGGTGCATGTCGATGAGCAGCAAATCAGCGTGCAGGGTGTCGAGCATGCGCAATGCGCTGGCCCCGTCGCCGGCAATGTGCAGTTGCCACTGCGGGCTGGTGCGAAACAGCTCTTGCATCAGCATCACGTTGACGGGTTGATCTTCAACGTAAAGCACATGGCGCTGGGCATGCGTGCCCGGGTGGGGTGTCGACATAAAGCGAACGGGGTGAGTGGGCGCCGCTGAACATCGACGGCGCGGTGCATGCCGTGCGCGCCAGTGTCACACAACCGCACACAAGGTCAATCCGCCCGATGGTGGTGTTGGCGGCCAAGGTGTTCGTCGAGGCCGCGCAGCAGCGCCATCACGTCGAGCGGCTTGGTGAGGTAGGCCGCAAAACCTTGCGCTCTGGCCTGCTCTACGGTGGCCGGCATGGCATCGGCCGAAAGGGCGATGCGGGGAATGCCGGCAGTGGCCGGATCGCGCTCGAGTGCCTGGGCCACATCGAAGCCGCTCATGTCGCCCAGGTGCATGTCGAGCAGCAACAGATCGGGGCGCTGGCGGCGCACCAGTTCGATGGCTTCGGCTCCGCTGCCCGCAACGATGAGCCGGCAGGCTGGACGCAAGGCCATCACTTGGCGGATGAGCGCAACGTTGACGTCGTTGTCTTCTGCGTAGAGCACGGTGTGTGCTTCGGTGGGGGCGATCGGCGCGGCGCCCACCACATGCGGCGGCGATGGCATCAGCGCGCCTGCATCGCCCTCGGCCATATCCGCATCCTCATGGCGTGCGGCGTTGGCTTGCAGGTGCGATGGCATGTCGGCGCTTGGCAGCCACACGACGAAGCGCGATCCGACGCCGAGTTCGCTGTCGACCTCGATGCGCCCGCCCATGAGTTCGGCAAGGCGCCGCACGATCACCAGGCCGATGCCCGAGCCTTCGACACCGGTGTTTTCGGCGCCCAACCGGTTGAAGAGCTCGAAGAGGTGCGCACATTGGGCGGCACTCATGCCGCGTCCGGTATCGCTCACTTCGATGGCGATCTGTGCACCATCGGGCCAGCAACGGGTGGTGACGCGTCCGCCCGGGCGGTTGTATTTGATGGCGTTGCTCAACAAGTTGGCGAGTATCTGGCGCAGCCGCAGCGGATCGGCCTGCACGCACAACCGGATGTCGTCGGGCTGGCCGAGATGCGACAGCTCGATGCCTGCCTGCATGGCCGTGTGTTTGATCTGATCGCTGGCGTCGACAAGCGCGGCATGCAGCGGCACGGGCGCGGGCGACAGCGGCAGATCGCCGGTTTCGAGATGGGCAAGATCAAGCACATCGTGCACCAACCCCAGCAGGTG
This sequence comes from uncultured Aquabacterium sp., assembly GCA_964618825.1. Taxonomy (GTDB): domain Bacteria; phylum Pseudomonadota; class Gammaproteobacteria; order Burkholderiales; family Burkholderiaceae_C; genus Aquabacterium. The sequence continues at coordinate 33,828 of CAZUCW010000013.1, read as the reverse complement.
CGCGCCGGCACGCTCGATTTGCTCGATCTTGCTGCGCTGCGTGCTGCTCAGGGGCTGTTGGGGATCGAGCCGCAGCAGTTGGGCAAAGCCAATCACGGCATTGAGCGGTGTGCGCAATTCGTGGCTCATGCGCGATAAAAAATCGGTCTTGGCGCGACGGGCGGTGGCGGCAAAGGCGGCGGCAGCAGCGCTGTCGGCACGGGCCTGCCGACATTGCGCCTCAAGCTCGGCCACGCGGGCCTGGGCGGCGCACAGCTCGGCCTGCAGGGTCTGCGGGTCGTTGGGGATGGTGTGGGCAGCGAAGGGGCGGGGTTCGGCAGCGCTCATGACGCTCTCTTGAGGACGCTCATCACTGTGGCACAGCCCAGCCGCAGCGCGAAACGGGGGCGACCCGCACACATGGTGCAGAGGCGGCATTCGTGCACGCCGCGCCTCGATTCAGCCTGCTGCCAAAGCCAGCAGCGGCTTGAGATAGTGGCCGGTGTGGCTGGCCGGGCAATTGGCCAGGGATTCGGGCGTGCCGGTGGCCACCACGGTGCCTCCGCCCGCGCCGCCTTCGGGGCCCATATCGATCAGCCAATCGGCGGTTTTGATGACGTCGAGGTTGTGTTCGATCACGACGATGGTGTTGCCCGCATCGCGCAGTTGGTGCAGCACGCGCAGCAGCAGCTCGATATCGTGAAAGTGCAGCCCGGTGGTGGGTTCGTCGAGGATGTAGAGCGTGCGGCCCGTGTCGCGTTTGCTGAGTTCAAGCGCCAGCTTGACGCGCTGCGCCTCGCCACCCGAGAGCGTGGTGGCGCTCTGGCCCAGGCGGATGTAGCCCAGGCCGACATCGAGCAGGGTTTGCAGTTTGCGGGCGATGCTGGGCACGGCGCTGAAGAAGGTGTGAGCGTCTTCGACCGTCATGTCGAGCACCTGGGCAATATTGGCGCCTTTGTAGAGCACCTCGAGTGTTTCGCGGTTGTAGCGTTTGCCGAAGCACACGTCGCACGGCACGTAGACATCCGGCAAAAAATGCATCTCGACTTTGAGCACCCCGTCGCCCTGGCAGGCTTCGCAGCGTCCGCCCGCAACGTTGAAGCTGAAGCGCCCGGCGCCGTAGCCACGTTCGCGCGCTGCCGGCACCTCGGCAAACAACTCACGGATCGGCGTGAACAGGCCCGTGTAGGTGGCTGGATTGCTGCGCGGCGTGCGCCCGATGGGGCTTTGATCGACGTTGATGACTTTGTCGAAATGTTCGAGCCCCTCGATCTCATCGACCGGCGCGGGATCTTGGTGGCTTTGATAGAGCTTGCGCGCCACGGCGGCGTAGAGCGTGTCGTTCACCAGCGTCGATTTGCCTGAGCCCGATACGCCGGTGACGCAGGTAAACAAGCCAACCGGCACCTCGACCGTGACGCCTTTGAGGTTGTTGCCGCGCGCGTTCACGAGCTTGAGGCGCGGCGTGTCGGCACCAAACGGCGTGCGTTGCTGGGGCACAGCGATGCGCAGCGTGTGCGCAAGGTATTGGCCCGTGAGCGATGCAGGGGTTGCGGCCACCTCGCTGCAGGTGCCTTGCGCCATCACGCGGCCACCGTGCACGCCAGCGCCGGGGCCCATGTCGATCACGTGATCGGCGGCACGGATCATGTCTTCATCGTGCTCGACCACCAGCACGCTGTTGCCGAGATCGCGCAGATGTTGCAGCGTGCCGATGAGGCGGTCGTTGTCGCGCTGGTGCAGGCCGATGCTGGGCTCGTCGAGCACGTACATCACGCCCGTGAGGCCCGAGCCGATCTGGCTGGCCAGGCGGATGCGCTGCGCCTCACCGCCGCTGAGGGTGTCGGCACTGCGGTCGAGGCTGAGGTAGTTGAGTCCGACATCGTTCAAAAACTTGAGCCGCGAACGGATCTCGCGCACCACCTTATCGGCAATCTCGGCTTTGGCGCCTTGCAGTTGCAGCGTGCTGAAGTAATCAAAGGCTTCGCGCAGCGTGGCGTGGGCAATCTCGTAAATCGGGCGTTGCGAGCCACTCACGGCATCGACGAGCTTGACGAATCGCGCCTCGCGGCGCAGCCGTGTGCCGTGGCAATCGGGGCAGGGCTTGGCGGCCTGATAGCGCGCCAGCTCTTCGCGCACGGCGGCCGAATCGGTTTCGCGAAAGCGGCGCGCAAAGTTGGGGATCACGCCCTCAAACGGATGCGAGCGCTTGACGCTGCGTTTTTTGCCGCTGGGGCCATCGGCCTGATAGACGAAGCTGATGTCTTCGTCGCCCGATCCATACAGCAGCGCATGCTGGGCGCGATCGGGCAGATCTTCGAAGGGTGTGTCGACATCAAAACCGTAATGCGCAGCCACGCTTTCGATCATCGAGAAGGTGTAGGGGTTGCGGCGATCCCAGCCTTTGATGGCGCCGCTGGCGATGCTCAGCGACGGAAAGGCCACCACGCGAGCAGGATCGAACACGGTGGTCTGGCCCAGGCCATCGCAGCTCGGGCACGCCCCCACCGGCGAGTTGAACGAAAACAGCCGCGGCTCGAGCTCGCCCAGCGAATAGCTGCAAACCGGGCAGGCAAATTTGCTCGAAAAAAGATGCTCGCGCCCGCCATCCATCTCGACAGCGATCACCCGGCCATCGGCCAGCCGCAGCGCAGCTTCGAAGCTCTCGGCCAAGCGCTGGCGAAAGCCGGCCACCGGGGCCGCCTGAGGCAGCGCCGACGCGCCCACCTCGGGGGCGGCACCAGCGGCAGCATCTTCGTGGCGGATCTTGAGGCGGTCGATCACCACATCGATATCGTGCTTTTCGGCCTTTTTGAGCTTGGGCACATCGGCGGCATCGAACACTTGGCCGTTGATGCGAAAACGCACGTAGCCCTGGGCCTGCATGTCGGCAAACAACTCGGCGTGCTCGCCTTTGCGATCGCGCAGCACGGGCGCCACGATCATCAGCCGGGTGTCTTCGGGCAAGGCGAGCACGGCGTCGACCATCTGGCTCACGCTCTGCGCCTGCAGCGGCAGCGCATGCTCAGGGCAAAAGGGCGTGCCGGCACGGGCGTAGAGCAGGCGCAAATAATCGTGAATCTCGGTAACGGTGCCCACGGTGGATCGCGGGTTGTGCGATGTGGCCTTTTGCTCGATCGAGATGGCCGGGGCCAAGCCCTCGATCACATCTACATCGGGTTTGTCCATCAACTGCAAAAACTGCCGCGCATAGGCCGAGAGGCTCTCGACGTAGCGGCGCTGGCCTTCGGCATAGAGGGTGTCGAACGCCAAAGAGCTCTTGCCCGATCCCGACAACCCGGTGATCACCACAAGCTGGTGGCGGGGGATATCGAGATCGATGTTTTTGAGGTTGTGGGTGCGCGCGCCTCGCACGCGGATTGGGCTGAGTGGCGGCAACAAAGAAGAGGGGCTCATGGGGGACGGGCTCAGGGCAACCCGCCATCATAGGCCGCGTGCATCGTCGCGAAACTGGCTGGGCGGGCGGCCCGTCCAGCGCTTGAAAGCATTGGTGAAGGCGCGGCGGTCAGAGTAGCCCAGCCGCAGCGCGATGGTTTCGATGTCGATCCGCCCTTCGCTGAGCCAGCGGCGCGCCAACTGCTCGCGCACCTGCGCCTGAATGTCAGCATAAACATGCTGTTCATCTTTTAGGCGCCGCTGCAGTGTGCGCAGATGCAGCCCCAGCTCGGCGGCAACCGCATCAATGCCGCCCGCCATCAACTCGGGGCGCTGCGTGAGCAGTTGCTCGATCTGCCCATGCAAGGTGGTGGGGGATGCGGCCTGCTCGGCCTGGGCCTGACGGCCACTGTAGATGCGCTGCTCAACCAGCGCCGCCGCCTGCTGATGCAGCGCCGGAAACGCCCCCTGCAGCTGCCGATCGAGCGCCTGGCGGTCGAACACCAAGGCATTTTCGGGCTGCTCAAAGCGGCAAGGCACCTCAAAAAGCCGCTCGTATTCGCCCACATGGGCCGGCTGCGCGTGGCGCCAGAGCACCCGCCGCAACGGCGCGTTGCTACCCAACAGCCGCCGCCCGATGTTGCGCAGCCCCAGCAGCGTGGCCTCGGCCACATAGCTCACCGGCGGCTCAACCGTGAGCACATCGAGATCGAAATCAAGCACCACGCGGGCCTCATCGCCCTGCTCTTTGAGCGTGAGCCGCATCAGCGGGTTGATCAGCTCGCTGGCCCAGCCAACCGCTCCCAGCGCCTCGCGCGCCGTGGTGCTGGTGGTGAGAAAGGTTTCGAGCTCAGGCATGAACTCGAAGGCGAAGTTTTCGCCCAGCACAAACGGAAAATGCCGCCGCGGCGCACCGGGCGCGAGCTGGCGCGCCTGCGCCTGATCAGCCGTTTGTGTGCACAACACCAGCAGCTGCAGCAGCGTGAGCGGCGCCACGCGCGTGGCATCGAGCCGGCGCAAATTGGCCTCAATGCCCAGCGATTGAAAAATCGGCTCAAGGCTAAAACCGCACACCGCTGCCGCTTTGACCCAACTCGTGAGCGTGGTCAAAGGGATGAGATCGTCGGTGATCGGCGCAGACATCGCGTCAATGTACGGCAAACCCCTGTGCCATCACGGCATCAGCACCTTTTTGAAAAACGCCAGCTGCCGGCCCGACACCTGATCAAACAGCGCGCCCGTATAAGGCGCAAAGTGATCGGCCCCTGGCAACTCAACGTATTCGCCCTGACGCAGCCGCTGCGCCACCTCACGCACGCCCTTGATGGGGATCAGGCCATCGCGCTCGGCACCAATGATCAGCACCGGCGCCTGAATCTCGCCCGCTCGCTGCCCGGGCTCGTAAAGCGGCAGCGTTAAAAACACCCGCGCAGCCACCTGATTGCGCGCCTCATTGCCGGGCGGCACAAGCAGGCGATAGCCCGTGGCGCACTCGGGGCAGTTGAGCGCCGAAAACCCCTGCTCGGCCACGACGGGCGCATACACCGGCGTCCGGCTGGCCCCGTGCACCAGCTGGCGCAGCCCATCGTGCAGCGCATACCACGTGGCCACCGGTTGATAGCGCAGCGGGTAGTTGAGCGAACTCTGCCAGCCACTCACAAACGGCACCTGCGAGCTCACGGCCTTCACCACCCCCGGGCGCTGCGCCGCCACCACCAGCACCGCCCCGCCGCTATACGACGTGCCCCACACCGCCAGCCGCTGGCCGTCGACCGCCGGGTGGCTGGCCATGAGGTCGACCGCATCGAGCCAATCTTTAACGTGCTCTTGCCCATCCACCACCTGACGCGGCAGCCCGCCGCTGGCGCCAAAGCCACGGTAATCAAACATGAACACCGCAAAACCCGCCCGCGCAAAACGCTCGGCAAACGGCGGCAGCCCCCACTGGCGCAACGCGCCAAAGCCGTGCGCCATCACGATCACCGGCGGGCGGCTCACACCCTGCGGCAGCCACAGCTCGCCATCGCATGTGCTGCCCTGGCAGGCAAAGGGCAGATGCTCCACCCGCCACGCGCCGTCGGCAGGCTGCGCCAGCGGCGCGGGCTGCGCCTGCGGCACCGGCGCCACCTCGGGCGGCGCTGCAACCACCCATGCCACCCCCAGCGCGGCCAACGCCAGCGCCGCCCCCACCACTGCCTGCTTCAAACCCATCGTGCCTCCGGCCAAAAACGATGCAGCCAACACCCTGTTGGCCACGTTGTCAGATCGCCCGGCACAGTAGAAGATCTGATTGGTACCGTCAAGTACCATCAACCCTGATCCACCTTTTTGCGGCATGCGCCAAGATGGCCGCCGCCCCTGCATGCCCGACAATGCGCCCCATGAATGACGCTGCCGCCGCCACGCCCGTTGATGTCCCGCTGTTTGCGGGCGACGATCACCGCAGCCGCCTGCTCGGCGGGTTGGCCCAGCTGCTCACGCACCAACGGTTTCAGGACATCACCATTGCCGATGTGGTGGCTGCGGCGCGGGTATCCAAGCGCACGTTTTACGAACAGTTTTCGAGCAAAGAGGATTGCCTGCTCGCACTGTGCGAGGCCATCAGCGAAGACACGCTGCAAGTGATTGCGAGCCACTTCACGCCCAATCTCGAGTGGCAAAGGCAGCTCGACACGGTGGTGCACGCCTACCTGGCGCGGCTGCAATCGCGTCCGGCGCTGATTCGGGCGCTGTTCATCGAGCTGCTATCGATTGGCGAGCGCGGGCTCAAGGCGCGGCGCGAGATCGGGCGGCGCTTTGCCGATTTTTTGTGCCTGCAAGTTGAGCTGGTTAAGCTGCAGCGCCCAGCCAAGCACAGCCTCGACCCCGCCGTGGCGATGGCGGTGGTGGGCGGCATCAATGATCTGATCCTGCAAGCCGTTGAAGACAACGAAACGCACCGCCTTGTTGCGCGCGTGGCCGGCCCGGCAGCCGAGTTCGTGCAGGCCGTGATGGTTTACCTTGAGCGCGATGTGCCATGAATCACACGATGGATTCGATTGCTCCTCAAGAGCATGCCTACGAAGACGCCTCGCAGCGCCTGCTGCGCGAAAAAGCCGAGCTGCTGGTGCGCCAGACGCGCTCGGGCGCGGTGGGGGCGCTGGTGTCCACCCTCGCCTTCTCGGGCATTCTGATCACGCGCGTGCCCTGGCAGCAGGTGGCGGCCTGGGCGGCATTGATGGTGGTTGGTTATGTGCTGCGCGATGTGATCATCCACCGCGTAGCGCGCCCGTCGCACCGGCCCGAGCAGGTGATTTTTGTGAGCCTGATCAGCTCGTTTTTTCTCGGGTTTTTCAACACCCTGCCGGTGCCGCTGTTTTTTCCGCTACTCGACCCAACGATGCGGGCGCTGTTCACCGGCGTGTTGGTGAGCTGGATTGCCGTGGCCGCGCTCGTGATCGGGCTGCAGCCACGCATCTATGTGCTGTACATGCTGGTGTCGTTTACCAACCTGTCGATAGGCTGGTTTTTGGCCGAATCGCACGACGCTGCCGTTGGCCTCACGGCCATCATGGTGGTGGCCAGCCTGATTCTGGGCCGCTTCTCGCTGCGGCTGGCGGCGCTGTTTGAAGAATCGATCCTGATCCGCCACGAAAAGGGGTTGCTGGTTCATCAGCTTGAGCGCGCCCTGGCCGAAACCGAATCGGCGCAACGCACGCGCCTGCGCTTTTTGGCCGCCGCCAGCCACGATTTGCTGCAGCCCGTGCATGCGCTGATGCTGCTCAGCGGGCTGCTGCAAAACGCCGCGCCCGAGCGGCAGGCCGAGCTGGGCGCGCGCATCCGCATGACCGCCGAATCGGTTGAAGCGATGTTTCGCGGCATTCTTGAGCTCGCCCGCATGGACGCCGGCACCCTGCAAGCCCAGCGCCGCCCGGTGCCGCTTGCGCCCATCTGCCGGGCGGTGCAAGCGGCCTACGAGCCGCGCTGCCTCGACCGCGGGCTGCAGCTCAACGTCAGTTGCCCCGACACCTTGGCCAGCTGGGGGGATCCGGCCCTGCTCGATCGCGTGCTGCGCAATTTGGTGGACAACGCCGTGAAGTTCACCCAGGAGGGCAGCGTGAGCCTAACGTGTGTGGCGCAAGAACACCAGATTCACATCCTCGTTACCGACACCGGTGCGGGCATCGAGCCCAACGATCTGCCACAGATTTACGACCCCTTTTATCGCGGCCAATCGGCGCGCGAAGCCGAGGTGGACGGCCTGGGCCTGGGCCTGGCGATCACCGCACACATGGTGCACCTGATGGGCGGCCACATTGCCATCGATTCGGCCCGCGGCGTGGGCACCACCGTGCGGCTCGACTTTGGCCGCGCCGCCCTCGTGCCCAGCCGCCACACCCACAGCCCGGCACACCGCCGCCCCACGCTGCGCTATGCGCGCGTTGTGCTGCTCGAAGACGACCGCCTGGCACGCGAGGCCACATTGATGTGGCTGCTCGAATACGGCGTGCAGGTGGTGAGCTCGGCCGATGTCGAGCGCGCGCTCATCGATTGCCGTGCCCGAGGTTTTGCGCCCGATTTCATCCTGGCCGATTTCCGCCTCGGCGTGGGCCCCAACGGGGTGGAATCGATCTTGCGGCTGCGCGCCGAATTCGGCCCCTGCCCCGCCGCCATCATCACGGGCGAAGAGGTGCCGCCCACCTCGCTGCCCGACAACGTGCGCCTGTTGCGCAAGCCGCTCAAGGCTGAGCAGCTCGAAGAGCTGCTGGGTTAAACCCGCCCCAGCCGCCGCACGCCATGCACTGAAAACCGTGCCGTTGGTGGCAACTGTCGCCATCGCTACCCCATCGCACGCCCGCCCCCGACGCTTTTGCGTTACAAACGGCAAACGTCACAGGCTGTAACAGTCCGTGCGCTGCGGAGGGGCAAGGATGGACAGGTCTTTCTCTCGCGGCCCAACGCACCCCCTGTCCACCCCGTTGCTGCGTTGGCTGCAGGCCAATACGCCGATGCGGGCCCTGGATGCCGTGGTGATCGGTTCGGGCTATGGCGGCGCCGTTGCGGCGCTGCGGCTGGCGCAAAAAGGCTGGCGGGTAACGGTGCTCGAGCGGGGCTCTGAATACCGCCCCGGCGAGTTTCCGAACGATTTGAGCGTGCTGCCCAAGCATGTGCGCGCACCCTCAGCCGATGGCCGCGCGGTGATGGGGCGGGCCACCGGGTTGTTTGAGTGGCGCGCCGGGCCGGGGGCGCTATCAATGGTGGCCAACGGTGTGGGTGGCGGCAGCCTGATCAACGCGGGCGTGCTGCTCGAGCCCGATCCCGATGTGTTTGCTCAAGAGGCCTGGCCCGCCCCGCTACGCCTCGATAACGAGGCCGCGCCGCGCCGTCTGGCCCACTATCTGGCCCAGGCGCGGCAGATGCTGCAGGGGCACCGCTTTTACGCCCCCGACGCGCCTGCGCCTTATCCCAAAACCGCCGCGCTCGATCGGCTGGCACACACGCTCACGGGCGGCGCGCGGGCCGAGCCGGCATGCGTCACCATCGATCCGGTGCATTGCACGGGCTGCGGCGATTGCGCCACCGGCTGCAACGTGCCCGGGGCCAAACGCACACTGCGCGACACCTATCTGGCCGAGGCGGTGCACGATCACGGCGTGCGTGTGGTGAGCCGCGCCACGGTTTACACCCTGCAGCCGCTGGCCGATGGCATGGGCGCACCGGGCGGGCGCTGGCGGCTGCGGGTGCTGCCCACCGAGCGGGTGCACGCCCATGTGAGCTGGCAAGATTGCGCCGAGGCCGAGGGCTGGGATCTCGACGCCGCGCTGGTGGTGGTGGCCGCCGGCGCTTTGGGCTCGACCGAGCTGCTGCAGCGTTCACGCGATCGCGCCGGCGCAGCGCTGTGGTTGTCGGGTGCACTGGGCACACGCTTTTCAGCCAACGGCGACAGCCTCACGTTTTCGATCAACGAACACCAGCCGGTGAACGCATTGGGCGTGGGCGCCAACACCTGGCAGACCGCCGCCGCCCCCGCTGGCACCGCGCTCAACCATGGCGTGGGGCCGTGCATCAGCGCCGTGATCGATCTGCGCCGCGATGCCACGCAAGACAACACACCGCGCCCGCTTGAAGACCGGCTCATCATCGAAGAAGGTGCTGTGCCTGGCGCCATCGCACGGCTGTGGGCCGAGGGCCTGGCCACGCTCTATACGCTGGCGCAGATCGATCACTGGCGTTTTGAGCCGCCGCGCGGTGCGCTGTGGCAGGGCGGGCGTATCGTCGATCGGCCTGATCCCCTCTCAGCCGGCGATGCCCACAGCGCCGACGCACGCACCGCCGCGCAGAGCCTGCCGCGTCGCACCCAGGTGCTGTTGACGATGGGGCACGATGGCTCAAAAGGCAACCTCGTGTGGGTGAGCGCACGCGATGCCAGCGTGCCATATTGGGCATCCCCCGAAAACCTGCGCACCTACCAGCGGCAGGCCGAGGTGCTGCAGGCCGTGAGCGCGCACGGCGGCACGCTGCTGCACGCGCCCAATTGGCAGGCGCTGCCGGCCTCAGCCGGGCAGCTCATGAGCGGCCCACGGCCCGAGCCGATGCTCACCACCGTGCACCCGCTGGGCGGCTGCGTGATGGGCGACGATCCGGCCCGCAGCGTGGTCGATCATCTGGGCCGGGTGTGGGCCAACGACGATGGCGCACTGCACGCGGGGCTGTTTGTGCTCGATGGCGCTATCGTGCCCACGGCGCTGGGCGTCAACCCGCTGCTCACCATCACCGCGCTGGCCGAGCGGGCGATGGATCACCTGCCCGCGCGCAATACCCGCCATACCCACACGCGCACGCACACACGCAGCCACCCTGCCGCCGACACGCCAGCGCCAGCACCGACACCGCTCTTCACCCCCTACGCGCGCACGCAACCTCCGCGCTTTGAGGTTGAGATGCACGAGCGGCTGGTGTGCGCCGCCCTCGGCGCCGATCTGCGGCTCACCTTCGAGCATCCCGATTGGCTGGCCATGTGGGACGACCCCCTGCACGCGCCACGCCTGCGCACCGGCAAGGCCAGCACCCTGCGCCTGCCCGGGCCAAATCCTGCTTCTCTTTCTGCCTCTCTTTCTGCATCGCTTGCTGCCCCTCTACCCACCCTCTACACGCTGCAACACGCCACCACCCACTTGCTGGCCGCACGCGATGTGCCGCCCCTGCCCCGCTGGGCGCGCACCCTGCCCGGGCCCCTCGGCACGGCGCTGCAAGAGGCACTGCGCCGAGGCATCGTGGCCGCGCACGACGCCGGACGCCACCCCCGCACCCTGCTCACCTGGCTCATCACCCGAGGCCACAGCGAGGGCAGCCGCAACTGGCTGCGCGAGCTGTGGATACGGCAGGGGCTGAGCGGGCTGCTGCGCGCGCTGGTGAGCTTTATCAAGCAGATCCACCACGCCAGCGAGCGCCGGGCCATGCACTACGACATGCACTTTGTGCGTGCCAACGCCGCCGGCCCTGAGCCCGCCGCGCTGCACCTGATCGGCAGCAAGCAGGTGAGCTACGCCGCCACCTGGGGCGAGCTGTTGCGTTGGGGCGTGCGCATGCTGCGCCGGGCGGTGCAGCCCCTCGCAGCGCGCGGCCCCCGCCCGCTGCTGCGCGCCAGCTATCTCGAGCAAGCCAGCAACCTGCACGTAACGATCACCGACACCACCCACCACCGCGAGCTGGCCCGGGGGCGTTTTGATCTCGATGTGCACCACTACCTCACCCGGCTGCCACTTGAGCTGCGCGAGCGCGGCGATCTCACGAGCGGCGCAGTGGCGCTGTCGGCCTATGTCGGGCTGTTTGGCCGCTTTGCGCTCAAAACGCGGCTGTTTGATTTCGTGCTGCCCAACTACTCGGGCCGGGCGCTGCTCGACAACGCCCCACCGTGGCAAACCCACCTGCGCCTGCCAGACCGCTGCGTGCTGCCCGAAGCCATCGACTTCGATGTGCCGCGCGGCCACTCATCGAGCGAGGCCCCGGGCGACCCGAGCGGCCCGCTGCGGCTGCGCCTGTGGCGCTATGCCCGCCCCAGTGATGACGGCACCCCCACCTTGCCCGACACGCACGCCAGCAGCTGGCACGGCCAACGCGTCACCCGCGTTAAAAGCGTGCTGCTCGTGCATGCCTTTGGCCAATCGGGCTACACCTACACGCTCAAAAGCCTGCCCACCAATCTGGCCGAGGCCTACTACGCCGCCGGCTATGAGGTGTGGATTCTTGAACACCGCCTGAGCACGCGGCTTGCGCATCACCGCGAGCCCAGCACGCTCGATCAAATCGCTGCCTACGATTGGCCCGGCGCCGTCAACACCATCTTGCGCACGTTGCACCGCGATTTCAGGCGCGCGGGCCAGCCGCTGGTGCGGCCACAAATCTTCGCCTTTGCGCAGTGCATCGGCGCGGCCTCGATGAGCATGGCGTTGCTGTCGGGCCGGCTGGCCTATCGCCATGGCCGGCAGGCCCGCCACCGCCGCGATCCCCTCGCGCCGGTGTGTCCCAAGCTGGCCGGCGTAGTGAGCTCGCAAACCCACCCCTTTTGCATCGGCACCCCGCTGCTGCAGGCCAAAACCTGGGTGCCCGGTTTTTTGCGCGACACCGCCGGCCGCGCCTTCATCCCGTTTGCCGTGCGCGGCCCGGTCGATTCGCTGCTCGAAGCTTGCGCCGATCGGCTCTTCAGCGCCTTGCCGATCCCCGAAGATGAGCAGTGTCCCCACCTCACCGGCGATGCTGGCGTGCCGCGCTACCGCCGTGTGCACAGCCCAGGTTGCGACGATCACGCCGCCACCTGCCGGCGCATCCGCTTTATCGAAGCCCCGCTGTTCAAACACCGCAACCTGCTTGATGCCACGCACGCCGAATTGCCGCTGCTGTTTGGCGATGCCAACGTGCGGCTGTTTGCCCACGCGGCCAAGTGCGTGCAGGCCGAGCGGCTCGTTAATGAAGACGGCTTTTATACCTACGTGCACGATGCCAATCTGCGCCGCTACTTTGCTTTGCCCATCCTCTTTTTGCACGGCGCAGAAAACGAACTCTTTCACCTCGAAAGCGCACAGCGCTCTGCCCAGCAATACCAGCGGCTGCAACCGGCTTGGGCGGCGCTGGCCGGCGCCGCGCTGCACGATGGCGCCCCCGTGCCCACCGACACACCCGCCGCACTGCTGAGCGTGCCTGGCCACGGCCACCTCGATGTGCTCATCGGCCGCCACGCGCCGGCCCTTGTGTTTGCCCGGCTGGTGCGGGCCTTTGATCAGCTGTTTGAGGCCGACACCGCCCTCTCGGCGCCCACGGCCGCACCCGTGCCACCGCTGCAGGTGTGCGCCACCGCACGGCTGCCGCGCTGCGGCCCGCTGATCGGGCGCGTGCGTGCCGTGGGTGATGCCGCCGTGAGCGTGCGCGTATCGTTTCAGCTCGACGACCGTTTTTCAGACGCCAAACGCAGCTCACGCGCGCCGGTGGGGCTGCGCACCTGGGCCATCGCGCAAGTGCGGCAAGGCGGGCGGCTGCTGCTCACGCGCGTGCTGCCGCTGCGCCGCGTGCATGTGCCGGCAGGCGGCATCACGCTGGCCCAGGCGCAGCGCGCGCCCACCTTTGATGGACAAGCCCGCTTTGGCTGCGGCGAGCTGCGCCTGCCCCGGGCCTGGCTGGCCCCCGATGCCGGGCTCGATATCGAGCTCTTCAGCGTCCACGAAACCCTGCAGTGCACCGACCCCGCCGAGCCCCCCGACGCCCTTGAGCCGCAAGCCGACACGCAAGCGCTGCACCCCGCCCTGCACACCCTGGCCGACCCCGCGCCCGGCCACGCCAGCTGGCCGGGCGGCCACGCCCCGCATGGGCTCGAAGCCTGGCTGGCCAACCTGCTGCAACGCCGCGATGCCCGGCTGCACGCTTTTGCCCAAACCGATGGCCGGCCCATGCCAGACAGCATCTCGCTCTTCAAGCGCTACCCCGAATCGCCGCAATGGCGCCACGCCCACATCGAGCCCGCCGTGCTGCGCAGCGTGGGCGGGGCTGCCGCACGCCCCGATCGCATCGATTTCGTGGCCGCCAGTTGCCGCTACCCCGGCGCGGGCATCGACGGGCGACGTGTCGACGCCTCGATCCAGGCCGCCTGCGCTCACCCCGAACCCCTGGCCTTCGGCCTGTTGTTGGGGGATCAGATCTATGCCGACGCCACCGGCGGCCTCGCCGATCCGCACAGCCCCACACAGCGCTACATCGAGCGCTATCAACAAGCCTTTCGGCGCGCCCACCCCGAAACCGGCGAGCCCCCGCGCCTGGGCGATCTGCTGGCCCGGCTGCCGGTGTACATGACACCCGACGATCACGAATTTGCCGACAACTTTCCCAACGGCGCACCCATCGTCAAAACCCGCGCGCCCCAAGTGCCCCCCGAGCAGCTCGCATCCACCTTTGTGGCGCGGCAAGCGCAACGGGCCTACCAGCAGTTTCAGGCCCAGCACGACCCCACCCGGCCCGTCGTCGGCTTCAGCGCCGGGCCGCTGCGTGCGCTGGTGATCGACACCCGCAGCGAGCGCGCCTGCCGCCCCTACCCTGGCCCACCCGGCGGCATCTTCTCGGCGCGCACCCGGCGCCTCATCGAGCGCTGGCTCAACGCCCCACAGGCGGCTCATCACCTCAACCTCATCGCCACCGGCAGCGTCGCCCTGCCCACCCAGCGCCCCAACGCCGACCCGGCCAACCCCGGCGATCCCGACGATCTGAGCTGGGCGCCCGCCGATCGCCAGTGGCTGCTCGACACCCTGGCCCGCGCCCACCACCGCCACCCCACGCTGCGCTTCATGCTGATCTCGGGCGACTATCACATCTCAACCCTGCTGCGTGTCGACATCGGCGGCCAGCCCGTGGGAGCCGCCGTGGTGGTGCCGCCGCTGCACGCACCCATGCCCTACATGGACGTCTGGCCCGAGGCCCTGTGGCTCGATGAGCCCCTGCACGTGCACACCCCCGCCGGCCCGCAGCCCCTCACGCTGCACAGCCACCTGCCCGACGCCGCCCCCGCCTGGCGCGGCAGCGGCCTGGGGCAATTGCACGTTGAGCGCGTCGGCACGGGCTACCGCATCGAGCTGCGCACCACATTGCACTGTTGGGTGGATCACACCGCGCCCCACGAGCGGCACGCCGCGCTGCTGCTGCCCTAACGCGGCGGCACGGCTTTTTGTCGACAATCGGCGCCCAGATGCTCTGGGAGGCCCCTCGTGATTTCACCGCTGCACGCCATCGCCCTATCGGCTGTCTTCGCGCTCATGAGCCCGACGGCCACAGCCGCCCCCGCGCATGCCAACACGCATGCGCCGGCGCCGGTATCTCCATCCACAGCCGCAGCAACCCCCACAGCCGCCCCCGCCCCCACCACCGTGGCCGACACCCCGGCCACGCTGCGCGTGTTCAACCGCGAGATCGTCGTGCTGCGCGCCAACTTGCTGCACAACGCCCCGGCCCAACGGGTGGATGCGGCCCAGCGACGCATCGGCAAAGCGCTTGAGCGCAACGCCGCAGCGCGCGTCGAGATCGCCCCCACCCCTTTTGGCCACGAGATCACCCTCGACGGACGCATGATGCTGCTCATCACGCCCGACGATATCGACACCCTAGAGGGGCAGACACTGCCCGGCACCGCGCAAAACGCCGCCGAGGCACTGCGCGGGGCCATCGCCGAAACCCGCGAAAGCCGCGACACCCGCGCCATGCTGCGCGCAGCGGCCCAGGCAGCGGGCGTCACCGCCTTGGGCGCCTTGCTGCTGTGGAGCGCACGCCGCGCCCGGCGCTGGCTCGAAACACAAGCCCAACGCCATGCCAAACGCCATGGCCGGCGCCTGCAAGTTGCTCGGCTGCCTCTGCTCTCAGCCGAGCAGTTGGTAACGCTCACCCGCCGCGTGGTGCGCGCAAGTTACGCACTGCTGGTGTTGCTGATGCTCTACGCCTGGCTGAGTTTTGTGCTCGCGCGGTTTCCGTACACCCGCGTGTGGGGCGAGCAGCTGCGCGATTTTTTGTTCGGCGTGATCGAAGGGGTAGCGCGTGGTGCCATCAGTGCGGTGCCCGGCATGGTGGTGGCGCTGGTGATCTTTGCCCTGGCGCGCTTTGCCACGCGCAGCCTGAGCAACGTCTTCGACCGTGTGCAAGAGGGCCGGCTGCGCCTGGGCTGGCTCGACCGCGACGTTGTGGCCCCCACCCGGCGCCTGAGCAGCGCCATCGTGTGGCTGTTTGCGCTGGCCATGGCCTACCCCTACCTGCCGGGGGCGCAAACCGAGGCCTTCAAAGGGCTGTCGGTGCTCGTGGGCCTGATGCTGTCGGTGGGCGCCTCAGGGCTGGTGGGGCAGGCTGCCAGCGGGCTCATCCTCACCTTTTCGCGCAGCCTGCGCGTAGGCGAATACGTGCGTGTGGGTGAATTTGAAGGCACCGTCACCGATCTGGGCACCTTCACCACACGCATCCGCACCGGGCTGGGCGAAGAGCTCTCGCTGCCCAACACCCTCATCCTGGGCGCCGTCACCACCAACTACTCGCGTGCCGTTAACGGCCCTGGCTATGTGCTCGACACCACTGTCACCATCGGCTACGACACCCCCTGGCGACAAGTGCACGCCCTGCTCATCGAGGCAGCCCAGCGCACCGAAGGCGTGGTGCGCGATCCGGCCCCAACGGTGTTCCAGACCGCGCTGTCTGATTTTTATGTCGAATACCGGCTGGTGTGTCAGGCCATCCCCTCACAACCCCGCCCACGCGCCGCCGCCCTCAACAGCCTGCACGCCAACATTCAGGATGTGTTCAACGAACACGGCGTGCAGATCATGTCGCCGCACTATCTGGGCGACCCCGCACGCGCCAAGATCGTGCCCCCGCTCGATTGGTATCCGCCCCCGGCTCAACGGCCTTGAGGCACACGCCTCAGGTGCCCCCCACAAAGGGATTGGTGGCGCGCTCATCGCCAAACGTGCTCTCGGGGCCATGGCCGGGCACAAACACCACATCGTCGCCCAGCGGCCACAGCTGCTGCGTGATCGAGCGGATCAGCGTGGCGTGATCGCCCCCCGGAAAATCCGTGCGCCCGATGCTGCCGGCAAACAGCACATCGCCCAAAAAAGCGCGCGGGGTGGTTGGCTATTAAAACACCACATGCCCCGGCGTGTGCCCCGGGCAGTGCAGCACCTGCACAGTGCAATGCCCCAGCACCACGGTGTCGCCGCCGTGCAGCCAGCGCGTGGGCACAAACGGCTCGGCCGGCGCAAAGCCAAACATGCGGCTTTGCTGCGGCAAACCGTCGATCCAAAACTGATCGCCCTCGTGCGGGCCAACGATGGGCAGATGGTTTTCGCGCGCCAACTGCCCGGCCCCACCGGCGTGATCGATGTGCGCATGCGTGAGCCAGATCGCCGTGAGCCGCACCCCCAGCCGATCGATCTCGCGCTGCAGCAACGGCAGATCACCGCCAGGATCGATCACCGCCGCATCAAGCGTTTCGTCGCACCAAACGATCGAAGCGTTTTGCGCAAACGGAGTGACAGCAACAGTGAGATAGCGAAACATGGCGTTGATTCAGCAAGACGTTGATCGATGCTCCCAGCGGGGCCGCATCGGATTGTGCGATGAGCTGGCCAAGCTGCTCGCTCTTTTGCGCAACATCACAGCCGCACCACCGACAACCGGCGCCACACGGTTTTTTCGAGCTCCACCGCCAAAAAATTGATCGCTCCGAGTGCCGCAATCAACCCCCAAGACGCAGCATCCAGTGGCGCCGTGGCAAACACGCGCTGCAGCGGTGCGGCATACGTAAAGAGCAACTGCAGCATCACCAACAGGGCGCTCATCCACAACACCATTGCATTGCCGCGCAAGCTATCGGGCGTAAAGGCGTGCGCCGTGAACCGCCGCACGTTGAAGAGATACACCAGCTCACTCACCACCAGCGCGTTCACCGCCGCCGTGCGCGCCACCTCAATGGGCAGGCCCCGCGCGAGCGTCCACTCAAACGCCGCAAACGTGGCCACCACCATCAAGAGGCTGACGAAAACAATGCGCAAGGCCAACGCCCGCGTGATAAGCGGCTCATCGGGCGGGCGCGGCGGACGCTGCATCACGCCAGGCTCAGCCGGCTCAAAAGCCAAGGCCAGCGCCAGGGTAACGGCCGTCACCATGTTCACCCACAAAATCTGGCCGGCGGTTACCGGCAGCATCAGCCCGGCCACCACGGCCAACAGAATCACACCCGCCTCGCCCAGGTTGGTCGGCAGCATAAACAGCAGCGACTTTTTGATGTTGTCAAACACCACCCGCCCCTGCCTCACGGCGCGCGCCACGGTGGCAAAGTTGTCGTCGGTGAGCACCAGATCCGACGCCTCGCGGGCCGCGTCGGTGCCCTTGCATCCCATGGCCACCCCGATATCGGCGGCTTTGAGCGCGGGGGCATCGTTCACGCCATCGCCCGTCATCGCCACCAGCTCGCCCTGGGCCTGCAAGGCGGCCACGAGGCGCAGCTTGTGCTCGGGGCTGGCGCGCGCGATCACATCGGTGTCGCGCAACCGGGCCTGCAATTCGGCATCGCTCAAAGTGGCCACGGTGTCACCCGTGAGCACATGCGCATCCGACAACCCCAGCTGGCGCCCTATGGCAGCGGCCGTCACGGCGTGATCGCCGGTGATCATCTTCACGCGCAGCCCGGCCCGCTGGCACTCGGCCACCGCCAGCCTCGCCTCTTCGCGCGGAGGATCGATCATGCCCACCATGCCCAGCAAGGTGAAACCATGCAGCAAGCCATCGTGAGCGAATGCCCGCGTGGTTTGAGGCCATTCGCAGCGTGCCAGCGCCAGCACCCGCTGGCCAGCGCTGGCAGCAGCATGCATGCGTGTCTGCCACGCCTGGCGCTCGAGCGGCGCGCCACCGATTTCTTGTGTGCACAGATCGAGCACGCGCTCGGGCGCCCCCTTGAGCATCACCCAACCGGTGTGCGTTGCATCGCGATGCAAGGTGGCCATCAAACGGTGCTCGGCATCAAAGGGGATGTCGTCTAGGCGCGGGTGCGACAGCATAGCCTGCTCAGGATTGAGCCCCGCCTTGCACGCCAGCGCCATCAAAGCCCCCTCGGTGGGATCGCCCAGCATCTGCCAGCCCTGCGCCAGGGTGTGCACCAAGCGGGCGTCGTTGCACAACACCGCGCACTGCGCCAAGGCCTGCAGGGCCTCATCCGCCCCCTCGGCCTCGGCCCCATCGGCACGTAAAAACCGCCCCTCGGGCGTGTAGCCCGTGCCGCTCACCGCCAGTGTTCGAGCCGGCAGCATCACTTGCACCACGGTCATCTCGTTGCATGTGAGCGTGCCGGTTTTGTCGGTGCAGATCACGGTTACTGAGCCCAACGTTTCAACCGCCGGCAAGCGCCGCACCACTGCACGGTTGTGCGCCATGGCGCGGGTGCCAATGGCCAGCACGATGGTTACCACGGCGGGCAACCCCTCCGGGATGGCGGCCACCGCCAGGCCCACCACGGCCAAAAACACATCGAGCAGCGGCATGGCATGCACAAAATGTCCCAGCGCAAACGTAAGTATCCCGACGGCCACGATAAACAGCGTAATGTGGCGCGCAAATTGATCCAGCCGTCGCGTCAGGGGCGTGGCCAGGGTGTGCACCTCGCCCACCAGCACCCCAATGCGCCCGATTTCTGTTGCCGCACCCGTGGCCACCACCACGCCAAGCGCCTGCCCCGCTACCACGGTCGAGCCGGCGTGCACCATGCTGGCCCGATCCCCCAGCGCAGCAGCAACATCAACCGGCACCACGGCCTTGTCTGCCGGGAGCGATTCGCCCGTGAGGGCCGCCTCGCTCACCCGCAAGCCCTTGGCGCGCACCAGCCGCAGATCTGCAGGCACGCGCGCCCCGGCATCGAGCCACACGATATCGCCGGGCACCAGCCGTGCAGCATCCACCTCGTGTCGTTCGCCCTGCCGCACCACGGTGGCACTGCGGGCCAGCATGGCGCGCACGGCGTCCAGCGCCCGTTCGGCTTTGCCCTCTTGCACAAAACCCACCAGCGCATTGATCACCACCACGCCAAAAATCACCCACGCATCAACGTGATCCCCCAGCCCTGCCGTGATCGCACCCGCCACCAGCAGCACGTAGATCAAGGGGTTATGAAACTGCAACGCAAAACGCATCACCGGGCCGTGGCGCCGCGCCACCGGCAAGCTGTTGAGGCCGTGCTGCACCAGACGCCGCTGCGCCTCGGCGTGATCCAGCCCGCGCTCAGCCGACACCAAAAACGCTGCCAACACCGCCGACACCGCCTGCGCATGCCAGCCGGCGGGCGCCTCACTGTTCGTTGACGCATCGCTCACCATCGAGCACACCCCTTTCTCAGCCTCATGCGCCCATTTCACCCGGGCACACACGGCACCGCAAGCCTTCGTTATATACGGTGATATATTTCGACAGCATCGCCCTGCCCGATTTCGGGTGTTTTTTGTCTTGCGCTATATAAATAAAAATATAGCGAATCCCAGGAGCCCACCGTGCCGTACCCCACCACCACCCCCCTGCTATCTGCCCGCCCACACCCACTGGCGATGGCTGCAGCGCTTTTTCTGGCCTGCAGCACAGCCCTCGCGCAGCAAAGCAGCGTCACCCCTTTTGATCTGGGCACGATTTACGTGGTGGGCAAGCGCGCCAACCTGGGCGATGTGGGTGCCGACCAAGCGGCCTCGGCGGTAACGCACGAAGACATGCGCCACTTCAACCGCAGCACCGTGGGTGAGGCGCTCAACCTGTTGCCGGGCGTCACCCTCTCGAACAACTCGCGCAACGAGCAAACCGTGTATCTGCGCGGCTTCGATTCGCGCCAGGTGCCGTTGTTCATCGACGGCATTCCGGTCTATGTGCCCTACGACGGCTACGTCGATTTCAACCGCTTCAGCACAGCCGATCTGTCGGCCATCCAGATCACCAAGGGATTTGGTTCGGTCGCTTACGGCCCCAACGCGCTGGCGGGTGCCATCAATTTGGTGTCGCGCAAACCCACCCGCCGCCTCGAAGG
Organism: uncultured Aquabacterium sp.; assembly: GCA_964618825.1. Classification (GTDB taxonomy): domain Bacteria; phylum Pseudomonadota; class Gammaproteobacteria; order Burkholderiales; family Burkholderiaceae_C; genus Aquabacterium. The sequence goes on along the minus strand of CAZUCW010000013.1, from coordinate 13,400 downwards.
CGATGCCACGCTCGGGCTGGGCTCGGGCGAAGACCGCCACGCCGACGTCAACCTCGGCACCAACCAGGGCCTGTGGTATGCCCAGGTGGGCGCCAGCTATGCGCAAGCCGATGGCTTTCCGGTTTCGGATCACTACACCCCCACGGCCACCGAAGACGGCGGCTTGCGCAACAACGCCATGCGACGCGACAGCAAGCTCTCGCTCAAACTGGGCCTGACGCCCAATGCGCACGACGAATACGCGCTGAGCTACTACAACCAGAACGGCACAAAGGGCCAACCGCCGTCAACCATCCCCGCATCGGCACGCTACTGGCGCTGGCCGTTCTGGAACAAGGAGAGCGTGTACTTCATTTCGAAGACCGCCCTCACCACAGCCGAGACAATGAAACTGCGCGTGTATCACGACGATTTCGACAACGAGGTCAACAACTACTCGAACGCGCAATACACCCAGATCGTCAGCTCAAGCCCCATCCCCACCGGGCGCAGCATTTATCACGACCGCACACACGGCGCGTCGCTTGAGCTTGAGTCGACCCGCCTGGCTGGCCACACGCTACGCGGCGTGGCCCAAGCCAAGAGCGACACCCACGAAAGCACGGATGCTGCCAGCTTGCTGCGCGAGCGCTACAAAGACAAGTTGTTGTCGCTGGGCCTCGAAGACAACATCGAGCTCACCGATACCCTGCTGCTGTCGTTGGGTGTGGCGCGCCAGACCTTGCGCCCGCAAAGCACGCTCAACATCAATAACAGCTTCAGCCTGCCTGGCAAGAAATCAGCCAACAACGCCCAAGCCGGCGTGTTCTACGACCTCGCTCCGCAAGCCCGCCTGTATGCCACCGTGGCCGGCAAAACGCGCCTGCCCACCCTCAAAGATCGGTATTCGCAGCGCGGCGGCTCATACGTCGAAAACCCCAACCTGCAGCCCGAGAAATCGACCAACTACGAGGTGGGCTACAAAGGCCAGCCCTGGGCCGACGGCCTTATCGAAACGGCGCTGTTCTTGAGCAACATCCACGACAAGATTCAAACGGTGGCCAACGTATCGGGCAGCAAATCGCAGATGCAAAACGTCAGCAAGGTGCGGGCCTCGGGTGTCGAAGCCAGCATCAAGCAGACCCTCGCGGCGTGGGCCGATGTAGGCGGCACCTACACCTACACCACGCTCAAAAACGTCAGCGACCCCGCCACCCGGCTCACCGATGTGCCGCACAACAAGCTCACCGCGTTTGCGCAGTTGCGCCCGGCTAACGCGTGGTCGATCGTGCCCTTCGCTGAATTCAACAGCGGGCGCTGGGTGTCGAACACCGTGCGCCTGGGCGGCTTCACCACACTCAACACCAAGGTGGTCTACCAGCCCAGCAAACCGCTGTCGATCGAGGCCGGCGTCAACAACCTGAGCAACCACTTCTACGCCCTGGCCGACGGTTTTCCCAGCGCAGGCCGCACGTGGTTTGCCAACGCCCGCTACCAGTTCTGATTTCACAAAGGAGCTCTTCACATCATGCGCACACTCACCCACCGCACCCTCGGCCTCGCACTCATCCTGGGTCTGAGCCTTGCGGGCCTGGCCCCCGCCGCACATGCCGCCGAACCCTCTTCGTCGGCGGGCACCGCTTTCGTCACCCAACAGATCACCGTTACCGGCCTGATCGAACACCCGCTCACGCTCAGCGTGGCTGATCTGCGCAAGTTTCCGCCCCAACAAGTGGGCGAGGTTCGTGTGGTCTGCCAATCGGGCGCAGACGTCGGCAAGCTGCAAAACCTCAAGGGCGTGCGCCTCACCGACATCCTCGATAAAGCCGACATCAAGGCCCCGCTTCACAACGACGTGAAAAAAATGGTCGTGATCGCCAGCGCCAGCGACGATTACAAGGTTGTGTTTTCGTGGTCGGAGCTCTACAACTCGGCTTTGGGCGAAGGCGTGATCGTTTTCTTCGAAAAAGACGGCAAGCCTCTGGACGACGACGAAGGCCGCGTCGCCATGGTGTCTGCCAAAGACACCCGCACCGGCCCGCGCCACGTGAAATGGCTCAAGAACCTCGAGGTGCGCAAGATCATCGATTGAGCGGGAACCACAACCGCCGGCCCTGCTGCGAGGCACTGCTAGAGTCGTGCCTCGCCGCTCGCCTCGCGGCCGCCCAGCATCCGCCCACCAACACCGCCCCCGACACCGATGCCGTCAACGCTGCCGCCCTCAAAGCCTTTTGCAATCCATGGCTCGGTCTGGATGACCGTGGACGGCGAAAACTTTGGCGGACGCGGGCGCGTCGAGTTGCTGCGCCACATCGCCAGTTGTGGCTCGATCACGCGCGCAGCCAAGGCCATGAGCATGAGCTACAAGGCCGCGTGGGACGCCATCGACGCCATGAACCAGCTCGCCGGCGAGCCGCTGGTGCAGCGCATGGTGGGCGGCTCGGGCGGCGGCGGCACCCGGCTCACCCCACGCGGCGAACGATTGATTCACAACTTCGAGCGCATCGAGCGCGAGCACCAACGGTTCGTCGAAGCGATCAGCGCCCAAGCCAACCAGTTGGCCGACGACTATCTTCTGTTTAAGAGGCTCGACATGAAAACCAGCGCACGCAACCAATTCTTTGGCAAGGTCACCCGCGTGGTGCCCGGCGCGGTCAACGACGAGATCGACATCGATATCGGCAGTGGCCACACGATCGCCGCCATCATCACCCAAGAGAGCACGCAATCTCTCGGCATCAAGCCCGGACGCGACGTGTTTGCGCTCATCAAGGCTTCGTCGATCATCGTGGTTACCGACGAGGCCGGATCGCGCTTCTCGGCGCGCAACCGCCTGGGCGGCAAGGTGGCGCGCTTGCAAGGCGGCGCCGTCAACACTGATGCAACCATCGAGCTGCCCGGTGGAGCCAACGTCTCGGCCATCATCACCAACGAGAGCTGCGCCCACCTGCAGCTGGCTGTGGGCAGCACCGCCACAGCCGTGTTCAAAGCCTCAAGCGTGATCGTCGGCGTCACTGACTGAGCCACTCCGCCCCACCACACCCGGCCTGCGCGCAGTGCTCCACGAACCTTCGCAGGCCATTTCAAGCACACCGATATATACAGACGCATATCGCGCACAATCGCCCCTCTGGCACTCACCCAGGCCTTGATCACCATGCAAACAACCCCACAATTCTTTCGCGCTCGCCTGACCCGCCGCCTGTTCATCGCCATGGCCAGCGTGCTGTGGTGCGGGTTGGGCTCGGCAGCCGAGCTCACCGTGTCGGCTGCCGCCAGCCTGACCAACGCTTTCAAAGACATCGCCCAACGCTACGAGCAGCAGCATCCGCAAACCAAGGTTTTGCTCAATTTCGGCGCCTCGGGTGCGCTGCTGCAGCAAATGGCCAAGGGCGCGCCGGTTGATGTGTTTGCCTCCGCCGATCAAGAAACCATGGATCAGGCCGAACAGCAAGATCTCACCCTGCTGCGCGAACGCCGCGATTTCGTGCGCAACACGCTGGTGGTGGTGGTGCCCTCAGACAGCACGCTGCGTCTGCGCACGCTGCAGGATCTGACGCAACCGGCGGTACAAAAAGTGGCCGTTGGCACCCCCGCCAGCGTGCCGGTGGGCCGCTACACGCAGCGCGCGCTTGAACACGCCAAGCTGTGGCCCACGGTGCAGGCCAAAGCCGTGAACACGAGCAACGTGCGCCAATCGCTCGATTACGTGGCGCGCGGCGAGGTCGAGGCCGGCTTTGTGTATGCCAGCGATGCGCTGGTAATGAAAGACAAGGTAACGGTGGCCTTCACGGTGCCGCTCGATGAGGCCATCCGCTACCCGATCGCACCCACGCGCGCGAGCGCCCAGCCCGACGAAGCCAAACGCTTCATTGCCTTTGTGCTCTCTCCCGAGGGGCAGGCCGTGCTGGCGCGCTTTGGCTTTGCCAAGCCCTGAGCCCACGGCGTGCCCGCTCATCGCTGTTGTTGACGCACACGATGCAAGACACCTGGCCCGCCCTGCTGCTGTCGCTCAAAGTGGCCGCCTGGGCCACCCTCATCACCACCCTCGCCGGCATCGGCGTGGGCTGGGTGCTGGCACGGTTGCGGTTTGCGGGGCGCGAACTGCTCGACACCCTGCTAACGCTGCCCATGGTGTTGCCCCCCACCGTGATGGGCTACTACCTGCTGGTGCTGCTGGGTCGGCGCGGCACCGTTGGGCGCTGGCTTGAGCACACCTGGGGCGTGCACCTGATTTTCAGCTGGCAGGGCGCAGTGATCGCTGCCTCGGTGGTGGCGTTTCCGCTCGTGTTCAAACCAGCGCGGGCGGCTTTTGAGTCGGTCGACCCGCAGCTCGAAATGGCCGCGCGCGTGCTGGGGCTGGGTGAGCTGGCGGTGTTCATGCGCGTCACGCTGCCGCTGGCGTGGCGCGGCATTTTTGCCGGCATGCTGCTGGGCTTTGCGCGTGCGCTGGGCGAGTTTGGGGCCACGCTGATGGTGGCCGGCAGCATCCCCGGCAAAACCCAAACGCTGTCGGTGGCCGTCTACGAAGCCGTGCAGGCCGGGCAAGACGATCTCGCCTGGCAGTTGGTGCTCATCATCTCGGCCACCTGCATCGCCGTGCTGCTGGCCGCACGCCGGCTTGCCCCGGGCCACGCCGCACAACAGCCATGATGCCCATGCCCCCATCCAGCGCCCCGCTGATCGACGTCGATGTGCGCAAAACCCTGCACTCGGGGCAGCGCACCTTTGAGCTGCACACGCAGCTGCGCTCCAACGCCAAACGCATCGTGATCCACGGCCCCTCGGGCGCCGGCAAGAGCCTCATGCTGCGCATCATGGCCGGGCTCACGCGGGCCGACGCCGGGCATGTGCGCGTGGCCGGGCGCACCCTGTTCGACAGCCAACAGCGCATCAACGTGCCGCCCAGGCAGCGCCATGTGGGCTATCTGTTTCAGGATTACGCCCTCTTTGCGCATCTCACGGTGCGCCAAAACATCGCCTTTGGCCTGCGCCGCCACCTGCTCAATCCGCGCCCCACCGTACGCGATCCACGCATCGACACCTGGCTCGACGCACTTTCGCTCACCGGCTTGTGCCACCAGCGCCCCGCCGAGCTATCGGGCGGACAACGCCAGCGCGTGGCTCTGGCGCGAGCGCTGATCACCGAGCCCCGCCTGCTGCTGCTTGATGAGCCTTTTGCTGCGCTCGACCCCCACACCCGAGCCAACGCCCGCCAGCAACTGCTGCAGCTGCAGCAGCGGCTCGACATCCCGATGGTGCTCATCACCCACGACCCCGACGACGCGCAGCAACTGGGCGAAGCGCTCTTCGAGCTGCACCACGGGCGGCTGGCTACACACCACGGCAGCGTGGCCGGGTGAGCGTGGCCGGGTGCGCAGTGGGTTAACCCGCCCCTCGATTGAGCGGGCGCCCGGCCCGACACGCCACCACCCAACATCTACACGCCACAAAACGAGGGAGACAGCTCCTGCGGGGTGGGATTCACCGGATAGGTGTATACACATGGTCACCCCTAGGATTTCTCTGGGCGCAAGAAGGATCGATCTCGTGGCCAGCTTCAGGCGTCCCACTGCAGTAAACCCTTCAACCTAAATCAATACCGCACTGGAGAAAACATGCGCACTTTGACCATCGACGAACTCAACGCCGTCAGCGGCGCCGCTCTGACGCTGCCCACCGTTGGCGTAACGGCCGAGGGCATCACCTTTACCTCGAACGGCAAAACCTCGACGCTGACCTGGACGCAACTGATGACCATCGCGTCGATCATTGCCAAGCTCGCTGGCGGTATCTGATCGCGTCACGAGGCAAGACACGGCCCATGCACAGGCTTCAATGCCTGGCATGGGCTTTTAAATTTGTTGGCACTTACCTTGAATGAAGTCAGGCCCCGATTGCGCTGCCCATCCGCTGCACAGCCTTGCCCGCATCACGCTCTCCATCGCACTGGCATACAGCGCGTTTTTTCATGAGGATCTTGCGGCGGAACCACTGAGCCCCCCGCTAACCCTGAATCTGAGCTGGTCGTTGTCGCCACCCCCATCGCAAGGCACACACGATCCCGCACAACGTCTGTCCTGGGTCGACGCCCTTGAAAAAGCACGGCTGCAACCGGCCGCCATACGAGCCGCCGTGGCTCAGGTTCAGGCACAAAACGCGGTCGAGCAGCAGGCCTGGGCACAGGCCCGCATGCCAAACACAGCCTTAACCATGCAGTGGCAGCACGACCGGATTCAATACCCCACCTACACAACACAGACCCCCAAAAACACCCTGGGCATCAGTGCCACGTTGCCGATTTGGTATGGCGCAGAGAGAGCCCTCGAGCGAGCTCAGATCGCGCTAACGCAACGCACCCACTGGCAAGAACGGCAAACCCGCATGCTGATTGCTCGCGAGGTCAGCGCCGCTTATCTACAAGCGGTTGAGGCCGCGGCGCAACTCGATCTGGTTGATGAACAGCGCTCGCTCTTGACCAAACAGCTGCATCTCAATGATCAACGGCTACGGGGCGGCGTGGGCTCATCGCTCGATCAACTCGAAACCACCACCCGGCTTGATCTGCTGCGCTCAGATTTGCATGAGCGACACACACGCTACGAAACCCAACGCTTGGTGCTGTCTCGCCTTCTGGGGCAAGAAATACCAGCCATCGATCGCATGGCTGCTTCAGCGTTATTGGCAGACAACGCGGGCCCCATCGTGGTTGCCCCCCTCAGCGAGGATCTCGCACGGATCTCTGAACAAAGCCCGTCGGTGCAGGATGCACAAGCCCAGGTGCATGCTGCTCAAGCTCAAATTCGTGCGCGCGACGCCGAGGGCTGGGAGCCTCGGCTCGATGCCGTTGCCTCGACAACGCGCACCCACCAGACCACCCATGCTGCAGGCCTGAGTGAATCGCTCCACTACACCGAAAACACGATTGGCGTGCAACTCAATGTGCCGCTATACACCGGGGGCAGGCAGTCTGGGCGACACCAAGAAGCCACAGCCCTGCTCACCAAGGCACAAGCCGAACGCGATGATGCTCTGGCCAAAGCACAAACCGATCTGCTCACGGCCCATCAACAGCTAAAAAAATCGTTGCAACAGGTGCGAGCACTGCGCGATGTCGAATACACCGCGCAGACCACACTCAGCGCCCTGCAACGCGCCTTCGTGGCGGGTTATCGCTCAAACATCGATCTGCTCAATGCACAGCAACAGCTAATTGCCGTGCGCTCTCAAAGCGTTACTGCGCGCATCAACGTCATGCTCGCTCAAGTTGAAATCCTGAGCCTGACCGAAAAATTGGATGCAAACACCGTGAGGCCGTTGGCTCAATGGATGGCGCGTCCAAACGACACCAGCGCCGAGTCGATCGCGCCAAGATCCACACAAGAAAATTTGCCATGAGCTCTGCCCTGTTTCGCCAAGAAGCGCTCGATGCCCAACAAGATTCGCACGGGGCCGCGCTCGGCATCCGCCCAATCTCGGCCCCGCTGCTCACCGCCTTCTTCACTGCGCTGATGGTGTCTGTGCTGGCGCTGCTTGTGTTCGGCTCGTACACAAAAAAAGAGCGCGTGGCCGGCGTGGTGCAAACCCAGCAAGGTGTGGCGCTCATCGTGCCGCCGCAAGGCCCGCAGGGCCTGGGCACCATCAAGCGCGTGCGGGTAACCGAGGGCCAGCATGTGCAGGCCGGCGACGTGATCGTCGAGGTCTCGCAAGAGCGCTTCACCGATGCCGGCAACACCGATGCGCTGCTCGAAGAAAATCTGCGCGCCCAGCACCAGCGCCTGCAAAACCAAGCCGAGGGCCAGCAACTCGTGAGCAGCGCCACGCGTGAATCGCTTGAGCAGCGTATTGCTCACGCGCGACGCGACATCGACACACTCAACGAAGAGATCCGCCTGCAAGAGCAACAGATCAGCGCAGCTCAGCGCATGGTGGCGCAGCTCGAACCCTTGCTGGCAGACCGCGTGATCTCAGAGCTGCAGTTTGAGCAACAGCGCTCAATGCTGCTAGAGCTGCAGGCCCGCATGCAAACACTCAAGCGACAACGCACAGCCGCCGAGAGCGAAGCGGCCCAGGCCGCCGACAACCTGCGCCGCCTCGAAGGCCAGCAGCGTGTGGATCGCGCCGGCCTCGACCGCGATCTGCTCACGTTGCAGCAAGAACAGGTGCAGCGCCGCGCCGCCCGCGTCACCTTGATCAAAGCCCCGGTGGATGGCGTGATCTCGGGGCTCACCGCCACCCCCGGCCAATCGCTCAGCGCCAGTGGTGTGCTGGCATCGCTGGTGCCCGATCATGCCGCGCTCGAAGCACTGCTCTATGTGCCCAGCACGGCCATCGGCTTCATCAAGCCCGGACAAAGTGTGCGCATGAGCTACGACGCTTTTCCCTATCAACGCTTTGGGCAATACCGCGGCACCGTGCGCAGCGTGTCGCAAACCGACGTGCCGATGCAATCCAACCCAAACAACGGTAACGGCAGCGACGGCAATAAAGACCGCCGCGCCGTCTTTTTGGTGCGGGTGACGCTAGAGCAAGACAGCGTTCAGGCCTACGGCACCGCCATCCGCCTGCACCCAGGGCTCACCTTAACCGCCGACATCGAGATTGACCGTCGTCGTCTGATCCGCTGGATGCTCGACCCACTGTTCGCTTTCAGTGGCCGCCTGTGATGCCCTGAGCCCCCTCTCTTCGCCCCGCACCACGATGAAACCGCATCTCTTCTCGCTCTGGCCGCGACACCGCATTCCTCCAATCCTGCAATCCGAAGCCGCCGAATGCGGCCTGGCCTGCCTGGCCATGGTGGCCACCGCGCACGGCCACACCACCGACCTGCTCACGCTGCGCCGACGCTTCGAGTTGTCATCGCGCGGCGCCACGCTGGCCCGCCTGATGGAGATCGGCGACGCGCTCGGTTTCAGCCAGCGTGCCGTGCGGCTCGAACTCGAAGAGCTGCCACAACTCGCCACCCCCTGCATCCTGCACTGGAACCTCAACCACTTCGTGGTGCTGGTGCGGGCCGACGCCGGCGGCATCACCATCCTCGACCCCGCCGTGGGCGAGCGCCGCCTCACGCTCAAAGAGGCCAGCCCACACTTCACCGGCGTGGCGTTAGAGCTGTCGCCCAACGCGAAATTCGAGCGCAAAGAAGAGAAAACCCCGTTCGACCTGCGTGTGCTGTTCGCTGGCCAGCGCGGGCTGGCCAAAGCTTTTATCCAGATGTCGGTGCTGTCGGTGGTGCTTGAGATCTTCGCCATCCTGATGCCAATGCTCAGCCAGTGGATCATCGACGACGTGGTGGTCACCCGCGACACGCCGCTGCTGGCCATGCTGGCGCTGGCGATCTTTTTGCTGGCTCTCATGAGCCTGGGCACGCGCTTGCTGCGCAGCTGGATCGTGCTGGGCGCCAGCCTGGCGTGGCGCGTGTCGTCAAGCGCCAACGTGTTCCGCTACATGATCAAGCTGCCGTTGTCTTACTTCGACAAACGCCACACGGGCGACGTGATGTCGCGCTTCTCGTCGGTCACACAAATCCAAGACACGCTCACCACCAACCTCGTCGAGGCCGTGCTCGACGGCGTGATCAGCACGGTCACGCTGCTGATGATGTTCATCTACTCGCCCAAGCTCGCCGCCGTCGGCCTGGTGGTGGCGTTGCTCTACACGGCCACGCGCTTTGCCGTGTTCAAGCCTTTCCGGCAGGCCGCCGAAGAACGCATCGTGCGCGAAGCCAATACCCAAACCTATCTGCTCGAAACGCTGCGTGGCGTGGCGGCGATCAAGTTCTTCGCCAAGCCCGGCTGGCGCGTAGCGGGCTGGATGAATCTGCAGGTAGGCCTGGCCAACGCCAATGTCAAGCAGCAGCGCATCACCATCGGCTACCAAGCGGTCAACGGCCTGATCGGCGCCATCGAGCAAGCGCTGGTGCTCTACCTGGCCGCGCAAATGATCATCGCCGAGCAGTTTTCTATCGGCATGCTGGTGGCCTTTCTGGCCTACAAAGAGCAGTTTTTGCATCGCACGCTCGAGCTGCTTGAGCGCATCATCAACTTGCGGCTGCTCAAGCTGCAAGGCGAGCGTCTGGCCGATATCGTGCTGTCCGACCCCGAGACACCCTCGCCGCACCATGCACTGGCAACCTCATCTAGCGATGCGCCGATGGCGCTTGAGCTGCGCAACGTGACGTTCCGCTACGCACCGGGCGAAGAGCCCGTGCTCAACGACGTGAGCCTGAAGCTCGAAACCGGACGCGCTGTAGCAGTGATCGGACCATCGGGCTGCGGCAAATCGACACTGCTCAAGGTGCTGTCAGGGCAAGTTGAGCCCGAGGCCGGCGAGGTGCTGCTCAATGGCACGCCGGTGTCGCGATTGGGCGCACAGGCCTTACGCAGCGTGCTGGGCACGGTCTTTCAAGACGATCAACTGTTTTCGTGCTCGCTGTACGACAACATCGCGATGAACGATGGCGACGCCTCGCCCGAGAAAGTGCACGCCGCCGCCCGCGCCGCCTGCATCCACGACGACATCATGCGCATGCCCATGGCCTATCAGACGCTGGTCGGCGGCATGGGCGCCACGTTGTCGGGCGGCCAGAAACAGCGCCTGCTGCTGGCGCGAGCGCTATACAAACAGCCGCGTTTCTTGTTGCTTGACGAATACACCTCGATGCTCGATTTCGACACCGAACGCCAAGTGCAGAACGCGATCAATGCACTGGGCAGCGGACGATTCATCATCACCCACCGCCAGCACAGCCTGCGGCCCGACGATGAGATCTACATGCTGCTCGCCGGACGGTTGGTGCCCATGCCGCCCCAGCAGGCCTCGACCCATCAAACCGCCTGATTCGCGCGCTCAGGCCAACAAGGTGCTGCGACGCACCTCGCCAGGCGCACACCCCGTCCATCGCTTGAACGCGCGATGGAAAGTGCCTACGTTCGCAAAGCCAAGCCGTGCGGCAATCTCGGCCAGCGGCGCATCGGTGGCCTGCAAATAGCTCATCGCCTGGGTCAAGCGCACCCGCTCGACGAGTTTTCGAAAACTAAAGCCTGCCTCATCGAGCCGGCGTTGCAAAGTGCGTACCGGCAAAGCCAGATCAGCCGCCAAAGCATCCAACGCCGGCAACTCGCCGTGATCAAGCCGCATCCGCAAGCGCCGCTCAGCCTCATTGATGAAGCCTCCAAAACGCTGTGTGCTGCGCTCTAACTCGCTCTGCGCCTGCCCGTGGAGCATGCCGTGCACCGCAGCATCTTGTGCAGCAAGTGGCAAGTTGACGTATTCGATGGCACCCCACAGCTCATTGGCGCTCTGCTCGAAACGCACCGTGCCGCGAAAGATGGCCTGGTAGGCGGCCACGTTCGCGGGCGTCGGGCCGGTAAACCGCGCATCGAACACCAGATCGTGGCGGCCAGTGAGCCAACGCAAGGTCTGCACCCAAATGCACAGAGACATCCGCTCTAAACGAGGCGATTGCTGCGCCGTGGCCGGCACCAGGCGCAAAAAGAATTGCCCCTCTTTGCGGCCCCGCTCAATCTGGTGAACATTGTTGAGTAGGTCGTAGAAGCGAGACAGCGTCGCGCCCATCTGCGCCACGGTCTGGCTGGTCATGACCGTCAAGCCGATCACCCCCGCATGCCATGGCTGGAAGTGCAGCGCCAACATCGGCACCAGATCATCTTCGCCACAGCACTGCTGAGCCTGATCGAGCAGAGCGTGCCACTCGCGCAACCCAATCCGGGCCACGGCATGCACGCCCTCGAAGCGATCTACCGTGGCGCCGCCATACAAGGCCATCGGATCATGCCCCCGACTGCGCAGATAGCTCAGCAACACGCGCACATATGCCGTGCTCATGCTGCGCTCGTGCACATGGAGGAGGCGCGATGTCGTCATGCTGGCTGCTCAATCGCCCAACAGCGAGAGATCGCGCACGGCGCCCTTATCGGCCGACATCACAAATTTGGCGTAGGCCTTGAGTGCCGCCGACACCTGGCGCGGGCGCGGCTCAGCGGGCTTCCAGCCTTTGGCGTCTTGCTCGGCGCGACGCCTGGCCAGCTCATCGTCGCTCACCAGCACATCAATCGTGCGATTGGGGATGTCGATGCGAATGCGGTCGCCGTTGCGCACGAGGCCAATGGCGCCGCCGGCAGCGGCCTCGGGCGAGCAATGGCCAATCGACAACCCCGAGGTGCCGCCCGAGAAGCGGCCATCGGTAAGCAACGCACAGGCTTTGCCCAGCCCTTTTGATTTGATGTAGCTCGTGGGGTAGAGCATCTCTTGCATGCCCGGGCCGCCTTTGGGGCCTTCGTAGCGCACGATCACCACATCGCCCGCCCGCACTTGATCGTTGAGGATGTTGCGCACCGCTTCGTCTTGCGATTCGGTTACGTGGGCCGGGCCTTCGAACACCAGCAGGCTGTCATCCACCCCAGCAGTTTTAACAACGCAGCCATCGCGCGCGATGTTGCCCGTGAGCACGGCCAGCCCGCCTTCTTGCGAGAAGGCATGCGGCGCCGATCGGATGCAGCCATGGGCGCGATCGGTATCGAGGCTGGGCCAGCGCACGTTTTGGCTGAACGCCACCTGCGTGGGCACGCCCCCCGGGCCAGCGCGATAAAAGGTGGAAACCGCCTCGGTGGGGTGGCGCATCACATCCCACGCCTCGAGCGCCTCTTTGAGCGAAGCGCCATAAACGGTGGGCACATCGGTGTGCAGCTTGCCGGCACGATCGAGCTCGCCCAGGATGCCCATGATGCCGCCGGCGCGGTGCACGTCTTCGATGTGATATTTGTCGGTGTTGGGCGCCACCTTGCATAGCTGCGGCACCACGCGCGAGAGGCGATCGATGTCGGCCATGCCGAAATCCACCCCGGCTTCTTGGGCCACCGCCAGCAGGTGCAAGATGGTGTTGGTTGAGCCGCCCATGGCGATGTCGAGCGTCATCGCGTTTTCGAAGGCTTTTTTGCCGATGGCGCGCGGCAGCACGCGCGCGTCGTCGTGCTCGTAGTAGCGCTGGCAGAGCTCAACAATCAGGCGCCCGGCACGCTTGAAGAGCTGCTCGCGATCAGCGTGCGTGGCCACCACGGTGCCGTTGCCCGGCAGCGAGAGGCCCAGCGCTTCGGTGAGGCAGTTCATCGAGTTGGCGGTAAACATGCCCGAGCACGAGCCGCACGTGGGGCAGGCGCTGCGCTCAACTTCGGCCACATCGGCATCGCTCACCGCGCTGTCGGCAGCCATCACCATGGCGTCGATCAGATCGAGTTTTTTGAACTCAACGGTTTGCGAGGCAGGGCGAGCCAACTGCGTTTTGCCAGCCTCCATCGGGCCGCCCGACACAAACACCACCGGGATGTTCAGCCGCATCGCCGCCATCAACATGCCGGGGGTGATCTTGTCGCAGTTCGAGATGCACACCATCGCGTCGGCGC
>CAZUCW010000012.1:0-49046 GCA_964618825.1 uncultured Aquabacterium sp. | reverse complement strand
ATCTCGCTGTTCACCTTCTCGATGCTGATGCTCGTGATGAGCAACAACATGCTCCAGCTCTTTTTTGGCTGGGAGGCAGTGGGTTTGGTGTCGTATCTGTTGATTGGTTTTTGGTACACCAAGCCGACAGCCGTTTTTGCCAACATGAAGGCATTTTTAGTTAATCGGGTGGGTGACTTTGGCTTCATCCTCGGCATTGGCCTGATCCTGGCCTACACCGGCACGCTCAACTATGCCGAGGTGTTTGCCAAGGCAGGTGAGCTGGCTACCTTGAGTTTCCCGGGGCAGAGCTGGGCGCTCATCACGGTGATCTGCGTTTGCCTGTTCATCGGCGCTATGGGCAAGTCGGCACAGTTTCCGCTGCATGTGTGGTTGCCTGATTCAATGGAAGGCCCCACCCCGATTTCTGCCCTGATTCACGCTGCCACGATGGTGACCGCCGGCATCTTTATGGTGGCTCGCATGTCGCCGCTTTATGAGCTCTCAGACGCAGCACTCAACTTTGTGTTGGTGATTGGCGCTATCACAGCGCTGTTCATGGGGTTCATGGGCATCATCCAAAACGACATCAAACGCGTCGTGGCCTATTCGACGCTGTCTCAGCTCGGCTACATGACCGTTGCTTTGGGGGTGTCGGCCTACTCGGTGGGCGTTTTCCATTTAATGACGCACGCTTTCTTTAAGGCGCTGCTTTTCTTGGCGGCGGGCTCGGTGATCATTGGCATGCACCACGATCAGGACATCCGCAATATGGGTGGCCTATGGAAGCACATGAAGATCACTTGGTTTACCTCGTTGATCGGTTCGTTGGCATTGATCGGCACCCCATTTTTTGCTGGCTTTTACTCGAAGGACAGCATCATCGAGGCAGTGCATGCCAGCCATTTGCCGGGGGCACACTTTGCTTACTACGCGGTGATCATTGGTGTGTTTGTGACGGCGTTCTACTCGTTCCGCATGTTCTTTTTGGTTTTCCATGGCAAAGAACGCTTCCATCACAAACCCTTCCCGCCCGAGAATGATCATCACACACACGATGATGATGCTCATCACGGACAGGAGAGCCACACACCCCACGAATCGCCTTGGGTGGTGACCTTGCCTTTGGTGCTGTTGGCAGTGCCGTCGCTGCTCATTGGTGGCCTGACCATCGGGCCGATGTTGTTTGGCGACTTCTTCAAGGATGTCATCACCGTTGATGATGCCCACCACCCAGCCATGCATGATCTCGCAGCGCATTTCCACGGCGCTGTTGATATGGGCTTGCATGCATTCACAACCTTGCCGTTCATGTTGGCATTGGCGGGGGTGGTGACGGCGTATGTGTTCTATCTGGTGGCGCCGGGTATCCCTGCCATGTTGGCGCGTCTGATGCGGCCAGTTATCGTGGTACTCGAGAACAAATACTTCATGGATTGGATCAACGAAAACATCCTTGCGGCTGGGGCGCGTGTGCTCGGGCGCGGGCTATGGAAAGGTGGCGATGTCGGCCTGATCGATGGGCTGCTCGTCAACGGGTCGGCCAAAGCGGTAGGCACCATCGGGGCTCTCACACGGTTGCTGCAGACGGGCTATCTCTTCCAATACGCACTGGTCATGATTCTTGGCGTACTCGCCCTGATGACCTGGTTCATTCTCAAGTACTGAATACACACTCAATAGGCATGGCTACCCTTTCTCTTGCCATCTGGTTGCCGATTGCATTCGGTACCTTGATTCTTGCCGTCGGACGCGACGAACACGCCGGTGTGGCGCGTTGGGTTGCGCTGCTCGGTGCTGTGCTGGGCCTTATGGCGACATTGCCGGTGGTGACGGGTTTCGACACGTCGACTGCTGCGATGCAGTTCGTTGAAAACGCATCGTGGATCGATCGGTTTCAGATTCGCTACCACCTCGGTGTTGACGGCATCTCAATGTGGTTTGTGCCGTTGACGGCATTCATCACGGTGATCGTGGTGATTTCGGCCTGGGAGGTCATCACGGATCGCGTGAACCAATACATGGGCGCGTTCCTGATCTTGTCTGGACTGATGATCGGCGTGTTTTGCGCGCTCGACGGCATGTTGTTTTATGTGTTCTTCGAAGCTACGCTGATCCCGATGTACATCATCATCGGCATTTGGGGTGGGCCACGTCGGGTGTATGCCGCGTTCAAGTTCTTCCTCTACACACTCTTGGGCTCGCTGCTGATGCTTGTGGCGCTGGTGTACCTTTACTACAAGTCGGGTGGCAGCTTCGATATCCTCACATGGCATAAGTTGCCTCTGGGGGCGCACGCACAGACTTTGTTGTTCTTCGCCTTCTTTGCTGCGTTCGCCGTGAAGGTGCCGATGTGGCCGGTGCATACATGGTTGCCAGATGCGCACGTCGAAGCGCCCACAGGAGGCTCGGTTGTGCTGGCGGCCATCATGCTGAAACTGGGGGCGTATGGCTTCTTGAGGTTCTCGCTGCCGATCACGCCCGATGCGGCGCATGAGTGGTCGACTTTCATCATTGCGGTGTCGCTCATCGCTGTGATTTACATCGGTTTGGTGGCGCTTGTGCAGCAGGATATGAAGAAGCTGGTGGCTTATTCGTCGATCGCGCACATGGGGTTTGTGACGCTGGGCTTTTTCATCTTCAATGAGCTCGGCATCTCGGGGGGGATCGTGCAGATGATTTCGCACGGTTTTGTATCGGGGGCGATGTTTCTGTCGATTGGCGTGCTCTACGACCGCGTTCACTCGCGTGAAATTGCCAGTTACGGCGGCGTGGTGAACACGATGCCGACATTCGCCGCCTTTGCCGTGCTGTTTGCGATGGCCAATTGCGGCCTGCCTGCCACTGCGGGGTTTGTGGGTGAGTGGATGGTGATTCTCGGTGCGGTTCAGTACAACTTCTGGATCGGTTTGCTTGCAGCGACGGCCCTGATTTTTGGCGCTGCCTATACCCTGTGGATGGTGAAGCGGGTGTATTTCGGCGCTATCGCCAATGATCATGTGAGGCATCTCACTGATATCAATCGGCGTGAGTTCTTCATGCTGGCTGTGCTGGCTGTGGCGGTGATTGCGATGGGGGTGTATCCCAAGCCTTTCACCGACGTGATGCACGTTTCGGTGCAAGAACTGATCAAACACGTGGGGCAAAGCAAGCTCTGAGGCTTGCGATGACGTTTGACCAATTGAAGGTCTGAGTGCAAATGAACGAGATGAATTGGCTGGCCTTGAGCCCCGAGATCGTGCTGCTGGGCATGGCGTGCCTGGTGGCGTTGGTGGATCTCTTCGTGACCCATCCGCGTCGCCTGCCGACCTATTTTTTGTCCCTGGCGACGTTGGCGGTTGTGGCGTGGATGCACCTGAGCAATTTCAATACGGGCACCACCACCTATGCCATGCAGCATTTGGTGGTGACCGACAAGATGGGGCATCTGTTGGCTTTCTTCGCCACCGCGGCGGTGTTCGTGACGCTGGTGTACGGGCAGAGTTATGCCGCTGATCGCGACATGCTTAAAGGTGAGCTTTTCACGCTGAGCTTGCTGTCGTTGCTGGGCATCTCGGTAATGATTTCGGGCAACAACTTTTTGGTGCTCTATCTCGGCCTTGAATTGATGTCGCTGTCGCTGTACGCCTTGGTGGCGCTGCGGCGTGATCATGCCGTGTCGACCGAGGCCGCCATGAAGTACTTTGTGTTGGGGGCTCTGGCCAGTGGTTTCTTGCTGTATGGCTTGTCGATGATTTATGGCGCCACGGGCTCGCTTGATATTTCTGAGGTGTTTAAGGTGGTGCAAGGTGGTGCACCGAACAAGCAGGTGCTGGCGTTTGGCTTGGTGTTCATCGTTTCGGGGTTGGCTTTCAAGTTGGGTGCAGTGCCCTTTCATATGTGGGTGCCCGACGTTTACCACGGTGCGCCAACGGTGGCGACGTTGCTGATCGCAGGTGCACCGAAGATCGCTGCTTTTGCAATGGTTGAGCGTTTGCTGGTTGAGGGCTTGCTGGGTACAGCACAGGATTGGCAGCAGATGCTGATCGTGTTGGCAGGTGCTTCGCTGGTGGTGGGTAACTTGGCAGCGCTCGCGCAAACCAACCTCAAGCGTATGCTGGCCTATTCAACGATTTCGCAGATGGGTTTCATCTTGCTGGGGTTGGCATGCGGCGTGGTGGGCACCAACACGTATTCGGGCGCTAACGCCTACAGCTCGGCAATGTTTTATATGGTGACGTATGTGTTCACCACGCTGGGTACGTTCGGTTTGATCATGCTGCTGGCGCGCCAGGGTTTTGAGGCGGATGAGATTTCGGATCTGGCCGGCTTGAATAAACGCAGCCCGATGTTGGCGGGCGTGATGGCCATCTTTATGTTTTCGCTGGCGGGGATTCCGCCGACGGTGGGTTTTTACGCCAAGCTTTCTGTGCTGCAGGCCTTGATTTCAACCAACGAGGCTTTGTATCTGTATCTCGCTATCGGTGCGGTGATGATGTCGCTCATCGGCGCCTTCTACTACTTGCGCGTGGTGAAGGTGATGTACTTCGATGAGCCATTGAACACGGTGGTATTGCCCTCGGGTGGCGCGCGTGCGCTGCTCACGCTCAATGGCGCTGCGGTGCTGGGCCTGGGCCTGTTTCCGGGCGGCCTGATGGCTTGGTGCACGCAGGCTATTTTGAATGCGCTGTCGACCTGATCGGGGCGGTTGTCGGTGTGCTGCGATGCGGTGTGACGGTGCATGGCTTGAGGGTGTGCTGTCGTGAACGTTGATCTGGCACTCTGGCTGGTATTGGCCTCGGTGGTGATTGCCGCGAATCTGCCGTTTGTCAGTGAGCGTGTTTTTTTGCTTGGGCCGCGTCGCGCGCCCAAGCCGCTTGGCTGGCACATGCTCGAGTGGCTGATCTATTGCGGCGTTGCAGTGTTGATCGGGCGCGTGTTTGAGGCGCGTATTGGGCAGGTGTATTCGCAGGGCTGGGAGTTTTATGCCGTGATGCTCTGTCTGTGCCTGACGTGTGCTTTTCCGGGGTTTGTGGCGCGGTATTTGGTGCGTCGCCGCAGCGCTTGAGTTTGGCTTGAAGGCCGCAGCGTGAGTTCGCCTGATCAAAAAGCCTACCGCACAGACGCCGATGCGGCTGATGTGTCGGCCTGTGCGTCGTCTATCGATCTGGATTGCGATGAACATTTGCGTGAGCACTGTGTTGAATCGCAGCAGGTATATCGCGGCCATTTTTTGGATGTTCGCCGCGATGTGGCACGGTTGCCCAATGGCTTGACGGTGCCGCGCGAATACGTGGTGCATCCCGGTGCCGTGATGGTTGTGCCGATACTCGACGATGGCCGTTTGGTGATGGAGCGGCAGTTTCGCTATCCGCTGGGGCGTTCGTTTATCGAGTTTCCGGCGGGCAAGTTCGATCCGAACGAGGGTGGGCTGGCTTGCGGGATGCGTGAATTGCGCGAAGAAACCGGCTACAGCGCAAGACGCTGGGCGCGTGCCGGGGTGATGCATCCGGTGATTGGCTATGCCACCGAGGTGATCGAGATCTGGTTTGCCGAGGGCTTGGTGCGCGGTGCGCAGCAGCTTGATGAGGGCGAATTTTTAGATGTGTTCGCGGCATCATCCGACGAGTTGGATGCCTGGGCTCGCGATGGTTTGCTCACGGATGCCAAGACATTGGTGGGCATGCTGTGGCTGTCGCAGTGGCGTGCCGGGCGTTGGCCGCTGGTGTGGCAAGACGTGCAGCAAAAAGACGCGCTTCAAGAGGGGTGAGCCCACACGGCTTGCGGGCGGCGATCACAGCAGCTTGCCTGGATTGAGCCGGTTGTCGGGGTCGAGGGTGCGCTTGAGGGCGCGCATTAGATCGAGAGATAACGCATCTTTGCGTCGGGCGAGTTCGTTGCGGCGCAGTTGGCCGATGCCGTGCTCGGCGGCGATGGATCCGCCATGTGCGACGACGGCATCGAACACTAGCGTGTTGATTGCGGCTTCGTGGTTGTGCAAGAAGACGGCAGCTTCTTGGCCAATGGGGGCTTGCACGTTGTAGTGCAGGTTGCCATCGCCCATGTGGCCGAAGGTGATGAGCCTCGCACCGGGCCACTGCGCCATGATTCGCGCGCTCACCTGATCCACAAAAACCGGCAGGGCGGATACCGGCACGGCGATATCGTGCTTGATGTTGAGGCCTTCGCTGGCTTGTGCGAGCGGAATGGCTTCGCGTAGCTGCCACATGGCTCGTGCCTGTTGTTGGTTGTGTGCAAGGGTGGCGTTGAGCAGATGGCCGCCGCAGAGGAGCTGCTGCAGGGTGTCTTCGACACGGTTGAGCACGATGGCGCTGGGGTAGCCTGAGGCGATTTCGATGAGGGCGGTCCAGGCTGCAGTGGGCGCAGTGGCAGATGTCGCGGTGCCCGCCGGATGGGCGCGAGCAATATCGGGCCGATGGCCGCGCACGAGCTCGATTGAGGCGCGGTTCATGATTTCGAAGCCGGTGAGCTCGGCATCGAATGTGGCCCGCGCATGTTGGAGCACGCTCAACGCGGCGTTGAGGTTGGCGCAGTCGATCAGGGCGGTAACCGTGGTGGCGGGCTGCGGAAACAAGCGCAGTGTGGCGGCAGTGATGATGCCCAGCGTGCCCTCGCTGCCAATGAAGAGATCGCGCAGATCGTAGCCCGTGTTGTCTTTGCGCAGGCCGCTGAGTTGCTGCCAGACAGCGCCGGTGGCGGTGACGACTTCGAGCCCGAGGCACAGCTCGCGTGCATTGCCGTAGCGCAGCACCTGGGTGCCGCCGGCGTTGCTGGCGAGGTTGCCGCCGATGGTGCAGCTGCCCTCGCTGGCCAGGCTCAGCGGAAACAGCAGGCCAGCCTGGGCGGCGGTGTCTTGCACGCGCTGCAGCACGCAGCCGGCTTCGGCGGTGAGGGTGAGGTTAGCGGGGTCGATGTGGCGGATGCGGTCGAGGCGACGCAGGCTGAGCAGCACTTGGTGGCCTGAATCGTCGGGCACGGCGCCGCCGACGGTGCTGGTGTTGCCGCCTTGCGGCACGAGGCTCAGGCCGTGTGTGGCGCAGCAGCGCACGATGGCGGCCACTTCATCGGTGCTGGCGGGGCTTACCACGGCCAGCGCGCGGCCCCGGTAGCGCTTGCGGCCATCGATTTCGTAAGGGGTGAGATCGCCGCTGTCGAGCACCTGTGCATTGCCGACGATGCGGCGCAATTCGTGCAGGGCGGCGGTGGTGTTCATGTGGCGGTGTTTATGCGCCGGCGTGGGCGCTGGCCAGGCGCAATCGAACATAAGCGCCGCAGGCAGCAAAGAGGCCCAGGCCCAGGGCCAGCTCAACGGCGCTGAGCGGAACGACGCGGCCGCTTTCGCTGGTGATGCGCAGCAGGCCTTCGGCCACATAGAGCCACACGAGCAGCGATGTCCAGCGGTAGGTGTAGAGGCGATGCTTGAGTAGCCCGGCCACGCCGAGCGTGAGCGGCAGCACCTTGAGCGCCAGTGAACCGTTGCCGCCGGGCAGTGGGGCGAGCCAGAGCTCCCACGCCAGACCGAGCACGATCAGCCCGATGGTGCAGGCGAGAGCTGAGAACCGCGCGATGTTGAGGGCGCGCAGACGAGAGGCTTCGGGCGTTGACATGGCTGGCATCATAGCCAGCATGAGATGGCATGACCGATACGCCCGACAGGCCGCGCACCGTGCGCGCGAGGGGCTCGCACAACTGCTGCATACGCTGCGCACCTGGCCGTGGCGCGATACCGCCCACACCTTGCGCCAGCGTTTTCGAGATGATCATCTGGGCCTCACGGCGGGCAGCCTCACGTTTACTACCACCATCGCGCTGGTGCCGATGCTCACGGTGATGTTGGCGGCGTTTACGGCGTTTCCGATGTTCGGGCGCTTTAGGGTGCAGCTTGAGCGCTATCTCGTGCAAAGCCTTGTGCCCGACAACATCGCTCGCCCGGTGTTGAAGGCGCTCACGCAGTTTGCCGACAAGGCCAACCACCTTGGCACGGTGAGCCTGTTGGCGTTGGTGATTTCGGCGCTGATGCTGATGCTCACCATCGACCGCACGCTCAACGATATCTGGCGCGTGCGGCAGCCTCGTCCGCTCACGCAGCGGGTGTTGGTGTATTGGGCTGCGGCAACGCTGGGGCCACTGCTGCTGGGTTTCAGCCTGTCGTTGTCTTCTTATGCGGTGTCGGCCTCGAAAGGCTGGGTGGGGCAGATGCCCATGGCCTGGCATACGGTGCTGGATGTGATCGAGTTCGTGTTGTTTGCTGCGGCGATGGCCGGGCTGTATCGGGTGGTGCCCAACACGCATGTGCGTTGGGCGCATGCGTGGTCTGGCGGCGTGTTTGTGGCGCTGGGGTTTGAGATTGCGCGGCGCGGGTTGACGCTGTATCTGGGCAAGGTGCCGGTGTATTCGACGATCTACGGCGCGTTTTCGGTGGTGCCCATTTTTTTGATCTGGCTGTATCTGAGCTGGGTGATCGTGCTGCTGGGGGCGGTGATTGCTGCGTATGCGCCGAGTATCGAGATGCGGGTGGCTCGGCGGCCGGATGTTCCGGGGGGGGCGTTTCAGTTGGCGGTGCAGCTCTTGCGCGAACTCGTGAGGGTGCGTGGATCGTGCGGGCGCGGGAGCAGCCTTGATGAGTTGTCGCACCGTTTGCGTGTTGATCCGCTGCAGATCGAGCCGACGCTCGAAGCGCTGGTGGAGCTCGATTGGGTGGGGCGGCTCGACGAAGACGGTGCAGCACGTTATGTGATGCTGGTGGATCCGCCACAAACCCCGGCGGCTGCCCTGATCGCACGGCTGTTGTTGCGCCCGGATCGAGCCATTAACGGCCTGTGGCATCGCGCCGGGCTCGATGGTCTGACGCTGGCTGATGTGCTGGCTGATTGATGAATGATTGATCGATTGGTAGATAAATGATTGATGAACGCTCAATGAGCGATTCAGCGATAGAGACGGTTACGCTTGTGCCCAGGCGCACTGCAAAAAGCACGCCCCATGCTGCATTCGGGTCGCCCCGGGGCTGTCGGGGTGAGGCAAGTGGGTCTATATTGGGGCATCGAACGCCGGTTCATCTCGCGAGGAGACGCGCATGAAAGTCAGTGACATTCTTCGAGTCAAGGGCAGTGTGCTGTACACCGTTTCGCCCGATCAGCCGCTGTCGGCGGCGGTCACCACCATGGCCGAGCACGACATTGGCTCGCTGGTGGTGATGAGCCATGGCGAGCCCGTGGGCATGCTGACGTTTCGCGAGGTGATGCAGGCCATTGTTAAAAATGGCGGCACCTGGGGCGCAACGCTGGTGCGTTCGGCAATGGACGATCACCCGCTCACCTGCACGCTCGATACCGATATGGATGAGGTGCGACGCATGATGCTCAATCGCCACGCGCGCTACATGCCGGTGCTCAACGGGCGCACGCTGATGGGCGTGATGTCGTTTTACGACGTGGCCAAGGCGGTGGTGGATGCGCAAGATTTCGAAAACCGCATGCTCAAGGCCTACATCCGTGATTGGCCTGTTGAAGAGGGTGAGCAGCGCCCCGAGGCCGCGGCCTGATCGCTGCGGCGGGCAGGGCCTGTCAAAATAACGGGCGGGCGATATCCGCCCGTTTTTTATTGGCTTTGCAAGACACCCCCCACCATGGCCGGCAGCACGTTTGGACAGCTTTTTTCCGTCACCAACTTTGGCGAATCGCACGGCCCGGCGATTGGCTGCGTGATCGATGGCTGCCCGCCGGGGCTCGCCTTGAGTGTTGACGATATCCAGCCCGATCTCGATCGCCGCCGCCCGGGCACCTCGCGCCATGTGACGCAGCGCAACGAGCCCGATGCGGTCGAGATTCTCTCGGGGGTGTTTGAGGGACAGACCACCGGCACGCCGATCTGCCTGCTGATTCGCAACACCGATCAGCGCAGCAAGGATTACGGCAGCATCCTGCAGACTTTTCGCCCGGGGCACGCCGATTACACCTATTGGCACAAATACGGCATCCGCGATCCGCGTGGCGGCGGGCGCTCATCGGCGCGTTTGACGGCTCCGATGGTGGCGGCGGGCGCCGTGGCCAAGAAGTGGCTCAAGCAGCACTACGGCACGGTGTTTCGCGGTTGCATGACGCAGCTTGGCGAGATCGAGATTGCGTTTGAGGGCTGGGAGCACGTGCCCAATAACCCGTTTTTTGCGGCCAATGCTTCGAGCATTGCGCAGCTTGAGGATTACATGGATGCGCTGCGCAAGGCGGGGGATTCGTGCGGAGCGCGCATCACCGTTGAAGCCACCGGTGTGCCGGTGGGGTTGGGTGCGCCGCTGTTCGATAAGCTCGATGCCGATATCGCCTACGCGATGATGGGGATCAACGCGGTGAAAGGCGTTGAGATCGGCGCAGGTTTTGCCAGCGTGGCGCAAAAAGGCACCGTGCACGGCGACAACCTCACGCCCGCCGGGTTCGCATCCAACCATGCGGGCGGCGTGCTGGGCGGCATCAGCACGGGGCAGGATATTCGCGTGTCGATCGCCATCAAGCCCACCAGCTCGATCCACAGCCCAAAGACGTCGATCGATCTGAGCGGGCAGCCGGTGGTGGTGCAAACCACGGGCCGCCATGATCCGTGCGTGGGCATTCGGGCCACACCGATTGCCGAGGCCATGCTGGCGCTGGTGTTGATGGATCACGCGCTGCTGCAGCGCGCGCAGTGCGGCGACGTGCATGTGAGCACGCCGCGCATCGCCGGGACGCAGCCGTAACCACGCCCCGCGTGAGCCTCAGCGTTTGAGGCTGCCGTTGGCCTGGGCTTGCTCGATGCTGGCCATCAGGCGCGCCAGCGGTGAATCGCTGGGCAGGGCGGTTTCGTCTTCGACAATTGCTGCCGTGTTGGCCAAAGGCACGGCGCTGAGCACGCTGGTGGGCAGCAAGAGCTGCTGCAGTTTCATCAGATCATCAAAGGCCTCGCGTGGAAAACCGGCGCGGTCGCCGCGATGGTCGAGCATCAACTCATCAAAGTAGCTCTGCACGCTGGTGCGGTCGCTCCAGACGCTTGCAAGCTTGATGGCGATCTTGGGGTAGTGCGTGAGCAAGAACAGCGGCCGGTTTTCGGCGGGCAGGCTCAGTGCCCAGCGCACGGTATCGGTGGGCAGCTCTTGCGGCGGTGCGGCCTGGCGCACCACTTGCGGCACCACCTTGGGGGGCAGCTGGATCGGTGTGATGTGGCCAATGAGCCCTTCGCGGTCGAGCGTTTCTTTGGCGTCTTCGAGATCAACGGGCTCGAATTCAAGGGCGTCCAGCGTCTTGGCGCTGTCGTTCAATTGCGCAAAAGTGGATCTCACGATGCGTCTCCGGCTAAAAGTAAGAAATTGTTTATCTGAGGTTACCGCTTTTCACTTGGCAGGGTGTGCTCCGGCGCCCGATTCGGTGTGAACGATTTCTCGCTTTGCGGGGCGCATCCCCCGGTCGAGGGGGGGGCTTTTACACTCGGGCGCCGCGTGGCAAGACGAGACAAAAAACGAAGGAGCACTGAGGTGTCGAAGAAACAACCGCTGGTGAGTGGGGTGGCGTGGATGCGTGTGGTGCGAGATTGCTCGGTGTGGGCATGCGTGCTGCTCGGGCTGGTGGCCGTTGCCGGTGGTGGGCTTGCTCGGGCGGCTGGCGATGTGGTGCTGCCGCCCGTGCCAGCGGTGGGCTTGGCGCCGCTGCGCTCGGTGGAGGGGATCAGCGAATACCGTTTGCGCAACGGGCTGCAGATCTTGCTCGTGCCCGATGCCAGCAAGCCGACGACGACGGTCAACATGGTGTATCGCGTGGGCTCGCGGCACGAGAGCTACGGCGAAACCGGCATGGCGCATTTGCTCGAGCACCTGCTGTTCAAGGGCTCGCCGCGGCATCCTCAACCTTGGGCTGAGTTCAACCAGCGCGGGCTGCACGCCAATGGCAGCACTTGGTACGACCGCACCAACTACTTTGCGAGCTTTGCCGCCAACGACGACACCCTCAAGTGGTATCTGGCTTGGCAGGCCGATGCGATGCTCAACAGCCACATCGCGCAGCCCGATCTCGACAGCGAGATGACCGTGGTGCGCAACGAGCTCGAAATGGGGGACAACGATCCGCAAAGTGTGTTGTTCGAGCAGACCGTGGCGGCCATGTACCACTGGCACAACTACGGCAAGGCGACGATTGGCACGCGATCGGATGTTGAGGGCGTCGATATCGCCCGGCTGCGAGCTTTTTATCGCACCTACTACCAACCTGATAACGCGACACTGATCGTGTCGGGCCGGTTTGATCCCCTCAAAGTGCAAACCTGGGTGCGCGAGTTTTTTGCTCCGCTGCCCAGGCCTTCGCGTGTGCTGCCGAGGCAATACACCCAAGAGCCGGTGCAAGAGGGCGAGCGCAGCATCACGGTGCGCCGGGTGGGTGGTGTGCCGTTGCTGTTTGCGGGCTACCACGTGCCCACGGCAGCCGACCCCGATCACGCGGCGGTTAAGGCGCTGGGCGTGATCTTGGCCGATGTGCCTTCGGGCCGGTTGCACAAGCGTCTCACCGAGCAGCGTTTGGCCGCCTCGGTGTTTTCGTTTGCCGAGGGATTGCTCGATCCCGGTTTTGCCATGTTTGGTGCCGAGTTGGGGCCGCAGCAGCGTGCCGGCGATGTGGGCGATGCCACCCGAGAGGCGCTGCTCGACACCATCGAATCGCTGGCCCGCGAGCCGATCACTGAGCCCGAGCTGCGTCGTGCCAAGGCCAAGTGGCTGAAGCATTGGGATGTGGTTTTTGCCGATCCGCAGCGCGTGGGGGTGGCGCTGTCTGAAGCCGTGGCGCAGGGCGATTGGCGGCTGTTTTTTTTAACGCGTGATCGGGTGCGTGATCTGCGGATAGATGATGTGCAGCGGGTGGCCCAGCGCTATTTGCAGGCGTCGAACCGCACCTTGGGCGAATACCGCCCGACGGCCGAACCTGGGCGCGCGCCGCTGCCGCCACGGCCCGATATTGCGGCCATGCTCAACACCTATCGCGGCCAGGATTCGCCCGCTGCGGTTGAGCCGTTTGATGCCGCGCCTGCCAGCATTGAGGCACGCACGCGCACGCTGGCGCTGCCCAATGGCATGAAAGCCGCGCTGCTGCCCAAGCCCACACGCGGTGAGGCCGTGCGCGCCACGCTGACGCTGCGTTTTGGCGATGAGCGCTCGCTGCGCGATTGGGGCGATGCGCCGGCCATGTTGGCCGCTTTGATCGATAAAGGCAGCGCGCAGCTTGATCGCGAAGCGGTGCAAGATCGGCTCGATGAATTGCGCAGTGAGGTGGCCTTTGTGCATCAGCCGGGCGCGCTCACGATCAACATCACCTCACGCCGTGCGTCTTTGGCGTCTGTGCTGACGCTGCTGGGCGAGTTGCTGCGCGAGCCGGCGCTCTCAGAAGCAGCGCTCGAAGAGGTGCGCCAACAGGCGCTGTCGACGCTCGAGCAGCAACGCAAAGATCCTGAAGCCGTGGCTGACAACGCACTGGCCCGCCACGGCAACCCTTATTCGCGCGGTGATGTGCGCTACGCCCGCAGCTTCGACGAAATGGCGACCGATCTGAAACTGGTAACCATCGAGCGTGTGCGAGCGTTTCATGCGCGGTTTTATGGCGCCAACTATGCGCAATTCGGGGCCGTGGGTGATTTTGATGAAGCACAGATTCGCCAGACGCTCGAAGCCGCCTTTGGCCACTGGAGCAGCGCCTCGGCCTACACCCGCGTGCCTGATCCGCTGGTGCCGCGCGAGCCGGCGCAGGCCGTGTTTCGCACGCCTGGCAAACCCAATGCCGTGCTCATGATCGAGTTGCCGCTGCCACTGAGCGATCGCGATGATGATCATGTGGCGCTGATGATGGCCAACCAGATGTTGGGGGCCGACGGCAATTCACGGCTGTGGAACCGCATCCGCGAAAAAGAAGGGCTGTCGTATGCCGTGGGCAGCTCGATTCAGTGGAATCCATTTGATGCCCATTCCACCTGGGTAGCTTCGGCCATTTTCGCGCCGCAAAACCGCGCGCGTATCGAGCAGACCGTGCGCGAAGAAATCGAGCATGCTTTGGCACAAGGCTTCAGCGCTCAAGAATTGAGTGCTGGCAAGCGCAGTTTGTTGAGTTTCAGGCAATTGGCACGGGCGCAAGATTCGCGGCTGGCAGCCGGTTGGGCTCAGAACCTATATCTGAGCCGCAACTACACCGAATCGGCGCGCATTGATGCCGCGATCGAAAAACTCACCCTCGAGCAGGTGAACGCAGCTCTGCGCCGGTATATCAGGCCGGATCGATTTGTCTGGGTGGTGGCAGGGGATATTGCCGAAGAGGCTGTACCCGATGCGCCGCAGCACTGAAATCTCCATCGGCCCTGCAGGCCGGCAGATCGGGCACATAAACCAGTGATCAAGCCGGATGGGCATGAAAAAACCGGCCCGCAGGCCGGTTTTGTGCGATGGTTTGTGCGTTGTGCCGGGCACCAGCGAGGCTGAGCCCGTTAAACCTGCATCTCAGAGGGCAAAGTCTTCGAGTTTTTTGCCACCGGCCACGGCGGCTTGAATCCACTTGGGCTGCAGGCCGCGGCCCGTCCAGGTTTCGCCGGTGGCAGGGTTGCGGTATTTGGGCGCCACCTTGCGGCCTGCATTGGCCGATTTGCCACTGACCTTGCCGCCGAGATCGGCCAGTGTCAGGCCGTGCTCAGACATCAGCGTTTTGATTTGCGAGATCACGCCAGAGCGCTCGGCGCGGCGCGCTTCTGCCAGTTGCTTTTCGAGCTCAACTTGCTGTTTTTCGAGCTGGGCTTTTTGTTGCAGCAGGGTTTGGTAGGTGCTCATGGTTATCCTTTGGACGGCTGAATATGCAAGAGACGCAGGCAGCGCCGGGCGGCGGTAAAGAATCGGTTCGATTCGAATGCGGCAGGGCCGATATTGAATCGAATGGATTGAATTATAAATACGATTGAATTGCCTGTGTAAAGCGTATTTTTCCGTTCGTCGACCCAAAGCCCCCGCTCGCGGGGTAAATATGCATGGCGGTGAGAAATATGCCGCAGCCGGATCTATATCTTTATGGGGCGTTGGCGGGGCGCTGGCGTTCGCGCGCCACGGCGCGGCCCAAATCGATCACGGCCATGGCATAGGGGCTGGATTGGTTGTAGCGGGTGATCGCATAGAAATTGTCAGTGCCGATCACATAACTCGCCGGCTGGGTGCCGTTTTCGAGTTTCACCAGCGCCATCAAACCCCCGTGGCGCTGGGCGTCGGGGGGCAGCACCACGCCGTGCTGCACGAGTTCGGCGGCAGTGAAGCTGGGCAGGATGTCGGGGCTGAGCAGGTGGTTGAGGGCATCGCCCGAAGGCGGCACCGAGAGGGCGTCGAAATGGGTGGGTACGCCGGGCGTCCAGCCGTGTTCGGCCAAAAAGTTGGCCACGCTGCCGATCACGTCGGCGGGGCTGTGGATGAGATCGATGTGTCCGTCGCCATCAAAATCAACACCATATTTGCGCCACGAGCCGGGCATGAATTGCGGCATGCCAATGGCGCCGGCGTATGAACTGTTGATATCGAGCGGGTTGGCGCGGATATCTCGGCACAGCAAAAAGAAGTGTTCGAGCTCGCCTCGAAAGTAAGGGCTGCGGTCGCGCGGGGCTTGGGGCGGAAAGTCAAAGCCCAGGGTTACCAGCGCGTCGAGGATGCGAAAGCGGCCCATATCGCGGCCATACAGGGTTTCAACGCCGATGAGGCCAACGATGAGTTCGGCAGGCACGCCGTAGCGCTGTTGGGCCTCTTGCAGCCAGGCTTCGTTGTCGCTCCAGAACGCAGCGCCGGCTTTGATGCGCCGGGGCTCGACGAAGCGGGCACGGTAGGCGGCCCAGTTTTTGGGGCTGCCACTGGGGGGGGGCAGGATGAAGCGGGCGACGTTGGGTTGGTAGCGGGCTTCGGCAAAGGCGGCTTGCAGCCATGGGGTGGGCAGGGCGGTGCGCTGGGCAACGTCGGCGATCCAGGCTTGCACATCGGCGCGCTGCGGGTAGGGCACGCTGCCGGGGAGGGGCGCATCGGTGGGCGGGGAAGCGGTTAGCTCGGTGGCGGTGATCTGGCTCGAGGGCACGGCGGCGATCACGGCGGCTGGGGCAGTGTCGGCCTCGGTGTTGCTGGGTGCCGAGGCAGCGTCGCTGGCGGTGGCGGCTGTTGCGTCCGAGGCGGCGGTGGGGGGGAGGGGCGGCGCAGGGGTGTGCAGATCGATCGATGATCCACACCCGAGCAGCCCGATGGCCAGGCTCAGGCTGATCGCGAAGCGGGCACGGCGGTGAGAAAGCGTTGTTTGGCGCGTTGCGTGGGCGGCGGTGCGGTGCATGGCGGCGTCAGGGGTGGTCGGTGGGGGGCGCTGTGAGCGGGCGGGGGTGGCGGAAGGCCGCGCCAAACGTGGGCGAAGCGGCGAGCCGGCGTGCGGTGTGCAGCGCGGCGGCAGCAGCACGGGGCGAGATGGTGCGAGCGCGGGTGGGGCTGCCGTAGCGCTGGGCATCGAGCTCGCGAAGCTGGCGGATCAGCCCTTCGGCGCTGTGCCCGAGGTGGGTGTGCAGGTAGCGGGCAAGGGTGAGCGGGGGCCAGGTGTCGAGCGCGGTGGCGCCCCCACGGTTGAGGGCGCGCACGATGCGGGCGTAGGTGCGCAGCCAGGGATCGTGCTCGCGGCGATCCCACCAGGCCCAGGCAGCCACGAGCAGGCTGGCGCTGCTGAATACGCCCACCAGCAGGGTGATGAGGTCCTGCCAGTTGGCGTGCTCAATGCCAAGGCGGCGCAGCAGATCGAGTTGCCGTGCTTGCGAGTAGTTGAGCACCCATTGGTTCCAGCGGTTGTTGGCGGCATCCCAGCTGTCGCGCAGGTAGTGCGCCCAGGCGGGGTTTACTTGGCCGAGGGCGCTGCCGACGAGGCCGGGGGCCAGGCGCAGGCTGAGGCCGCGTTCGATGCGCTCGGGCGATACGGCAGCGGTGGGATCGGCGCGCACCCAGCCTTCGCCTGGTTGCCAGAACTCGACCCAGGCATGCGCGTCGCGGTTGCGTACCACGAGCAGGCCGTCGACCGGATTGAGTTCGCCCCCTTGGTAGCCGGTGACGATGCGCGCGGGGATGCCGATGGAGCGCAGCAGCACGGCCATGCTGGCAGCGTAGTGTTCGCAAAAGCCGGCTTTGCGGTCGAGCCAGAAGCTGTCGATGGCGTCGCTGCCGTCGTTGCCGTAGGTGCCAGGGGCCAGGGTGTAGCTGTAGCCGCCGGTGCGGATGTGGCGCAGCAGCAGATCGACCACCCCGCGTGGGGTAGCGCGGGGCTGGTGGCTCAGTTGCTCGCGCAGCCATTGCCGGCTGCGCGGGTGGGCGCCGGGGGGCAGCTCAAGATCGGGGTGCAGCGTTGGTGTGAGCTGCTGCGGGCCGTGGGTAAAGTGCGTCCAGGCTTGGGTGGTAACGCGCACGCGGTCGGTGAGCGGCTGGCTGGCGCGCCAGCCCAGGCCGTGGGTGTTGAGCGTGAGCCCGGGGATGGCGCTGGTGATCTGCGCGGGGCCGGGCGAGGCTTCGAGCAGGGCCACGGTGCTCAGGCGCGAGGGCTCGATGGTGAGCTCGTAGGTGATGGGCTCGCCGGCCACGCGCAGCGTGCCATCGGGCCCGGCGGGGGGGGCGTAGAGCCATTCTTTGCCGTCGTAGCGGCTGAGCACCGGGCCCCGAAAATAAAGCGCGCTGGGGCGTGGCACGGGGCCGGCGCCAAAACGCACGCGCATGGCGATCGAATCGTCTTGCGCCAGCTCGCTTACGGCGCCCAGCTGCAGCCGGCCCGATAGCCCCATTTGCCCGGGGGCATCTTCAACGCGGCCCCACAGCGGGCCCAGGCGCGGAAACAGCATGAACAGCGTGGCCATGATCGGCAGCCCGATCACCGCCGCTCGCCCGGCCAGCGTGGCGGCCAGCCGCAGTGGCGGGCGTCCGGCGGGCAGGTGCGCCAGCGCAAGCGCCGTCAGCAAGCCCCATATCGACACGATCATCGCCAGCGCCGTGAGCAGCGATTGCGAATACATGAATTGAGTGAGGATCAGGAAGAAGCCCAGAAAAAACACCACGAAAGCATCGCGCCGTGCGCGCAGCTCAAGCGTTTTGAGCGCGGTGAGCGACACCACGAGCGTGAGCCCCGGGCCTTGGCCCAGCAGGGTGCCATGGCTGAGCACGGTGAGCCCCATTGCCGCTGCCAGCACCAGCGTGAGCCACAGCCGGCGGGGCAGGGGGGATTCGGTCCAGGCCAATGTGGCGCGCCATAGCAGGGCCAACGCTGCCAGCGCCGAGGCCCAGCCGGGCAGGCGGCTGGCGTGCGGCGCAAGCGTCCAAGCCACCACGGCCAGCAAAAACAGCGTGTCGCGGCTGTCGCGGCTGAGGTGGGCCAGGCGCTGGTGCAGGTTGGGCCGGTTCATCATGCGGGGGCCAGGGCCAGGGCCTCGAGGCAACGCAGCCGGTGGGCATCGCCGGTGTCGGGCGGCAATTCGAGATGCGGCAGGCGCAGGCCATACGCCACACCGCTGCGTTCGGCCAGCAGCACCCAGGCGGTTAAGCGCGACAGCCGTGCCTCGGCGCCGGCTGCGCCCACGCTGCCGGCCTGTTGCCAATCGAGCCACTGCTGCGGTTGTTGGCGGCGATCGCGATCACGGCTGATCAAGGTGCCGGTGGTGGGCAGGCTGCGTGAGGATTTCTTCCAGGCGATTTGCCGCAGCGCATCGCCGCGTTGGTAATCGCGCACACCATCGAGTTCGCCTTGCGCCAGCGCTGTGCGGTGCGCATGTGGGCTGGGTGTGGGCGTGCCCGAGGGCAGCGGTGGCGGTTGTCGCTCGGGCGTGGGGTAGATCAGCACGCGCTGCGCCGGATACCACGGCGACCAACTCTGAAACAGCCCGAATGGAAAGCGCGTAAGCACCGTGATGCGCGGCAACTCGATCCAGCCCCGGTGTGGCGCCGGCGTGCTCAGGCGCACCACGCCCGTGCTCAGCGGGGGCACATCCGTCCAGGCCAGATCCTCTGTGGTGCCGCGCGCAGCGGGTGCGGTTGCCAGCCCAATGCCGTAGCGTGTGCGGGGGGTGGGGTTGTCGAGCACCACTTCGAGCCAGAGGATGTCGCCCGCATGCACCGACGCCGGTGGGCGCAGATGCAGCGACAGCCCGCGCAGATCGCTGTGCGTCATGTGCAGCGATACCGCACCGCAGCCTGCCAGCAAAAAAGTGAGCAAGTAGCCGAGATTGAGCTGATAGTTGATTGAGGCCACCAGCAGCACCAGCAGCGTTGCAGCAAACAGCCAACCCGGGCGAGAGGGCAGGATGTAGAGGTTGTGGTGCGTGAGCTCAACGCGCTCGCGGCGCGGGTGGCGGCTTTGCCAAAAGCGCTCAAAGCGCGCACGCAGCCCACGGGGCGAGGCATCGGAGCGTGCCATGGTGGAGCCTGCTGCCCTCAAATGATCAGCGCAACGCCACCGATGCCAGCATGGCCTGAGCCTGCTCCACACTGCCCCGCCCAGACGCCGCCACGGGCACCAGCCGGTGCGCCATCACGGACGCGGCCACGGCCTGCACATCGTCGGGCGACACATGCTCGCGCTTTTTGAGCAGGGCCCGGGCGCGTGCCGCGTGCAGCAACGCCAGCCCAGCACGCGGGCTCAGGCCCTGCACAAACCAGTGGCCGCTGCGGGTGGCAGCGATCACGGCTTGCAGATAGTCGAGCAGAGCATCCGACACGAACAGTCGCCGCGCCGCCTCTTGCGCCTGCATCAGCTGTGTGGGCGACATCGCCGGCTGCAGCGCCGCCACCGCTTCACGACGGTCGTGCCCGGCGAGCAGCTGGCGCTCAGACCAACTGTCGGGGTAGCCCAGCGTTACGCGCATCAAAAAGCGATCGAGCTGCGATTCGGGCAGTGCAAACGTGCCCAACTGATCACTCGGGTTTTGCGTGGCAATCACAAAAAATGGATCAGGCAGCTGGTGCGAGCGGCCCTCGATCGTCACTTGTCGTTCTTCCATCGCTTCGAGCAGCGCGCTTTGCGTTTTGGGGCCGGCGCGGTTGATCTCGTCGGCCAGCAGCACCTGGGCAAAAACGGGCCCGGGGTGAAACACAAACTGCCCCGATCCGCTGGCTGCATCGTTGTGGGCCGAAGCAGGCGTGCGCTCATAAACCGTCACCCCCGTGAGATCAGAGGGCAGCAGATCGGCGGTGAACTGCACGCGAGAAAACTGCAGCCCCAGCGATGCCGATAACGCCTGCGCCAACGTGGTTTTGCCCACCCCCGGCACGTCTTCGATCAACAGGTGTCCGCCGGCCAGCAAGCAGGTGATGGCGTCCTCGATTTGCGGTCGTTTGCCGACGATGATCGTGCTAATCTGATCGATCAAGGTCGACAGCTGGGCGTGCAAGGGTGTGCTCATGGGGTCGTACCTTAGCAGGCTTGCTGTGGGCTGGCTGGCGAGCTGTTGTCTTGGATGTTTTTGAGGCCTTCGTGGCTCTGATGCATGGTTGATCTGGCGCGTTTTTTTTGGCCTTGGCGAAATCGCAAGAGCGACACCACCACCGCGTATTTCACAGACGCGGCCTGCCTTGAGCACGATATGGGTGATGGCCATCCCGAGTGCCCAGAGCGTTTGGTGGCTATCGAAAACATGCTCAAAGCCCACCCCGAGCTCAATGCGCGGCTGGTGCGCCGCCAAGCCCCGGCCATCGATGCGCGCTGGCTGCGGCTGGCTCACGAGGCGGGCTACATCGCCAATGTGCAAGATTTCATGCAACAGGTGGCGGCCAGCGGCAAAACGCGCGCCATTGAGCCCGATACCTGGGTGTGCCCCGGCAGTTGGGATGCCGCCGTGCATGCTGCAGGGGCTGCCGTGGCAGCCACCGATGCGGTGCTCGATGGCGAGGCCACCAATGCTTTTTGCGCCATCCGCCCGCCCGGCCACCACGCCACGCGGCGTGAGGCCATGGGGTTTTGTTTTTTTAACAACGTGGCCATTGCGGCGCGTTATGCGCTCGATGTGCGCGGCCTCAAGCGCGTGGCCGTGATCGATTTCGATGTGCATCACGGCAACGGCACCGAAGACATCCTCGCGGGCGATGAGCGCGTGATCATGGTGGGGCTGTTTCAGCATCCGCTCTACCCCTTCAGCGGCACGCCGCCGGCTGCATCCAATATGCACAACCTGGCCTTGCCCGCCAGCACGCGCGGCCAAGAGGTGCGCGCCCAGATCGACACCCACTGGCTGCCCACGCTGCATGCGTTCAAGCCCGAGATGATCTTTATCTCGGCGGGTTTCGATGCGCACCGCGAAGATGGCCTGGCGGATTTGGGTTTCAACGAGGCCGATTACGAGTGGATCACGCAGCGCATCGTTGATGTGGCACGGCAGCACTGCAAGGGGCGCATCGTGTCGTGTCTCGAGGGCGGCTACAACCTGGGCTCGCTGGCGCGCAGCGTTGAGGCGCATCTGCACGTGCTGGCGCGCACCTGAGCCTGATCCCCTTTTCTGTTTTTATTTTTTCTGGCGCTCATGCAATCTCACACCCTCAGCTCACAAGAATTGCTGGCGTTGCTCGATAACCTCATGCGCCCGAGTGCGCTCATCGAGTGGCTTGTGTTGGGCCTGTGTCTGGCCGTGGCCTGGATCGTGGCGCGGTTGCTGCGCGGCGCCACGCAGCAGCACGGCTCAATCTGGTTTGGCGAGCAGTTGGTGGATGGCGTGCTTTTTCCGCTGCTGGCATTGCTGCTGGCGGCTGTGGCGCGCCGGGTGCTGGTGGCAATGGTTGTGCCGATCGCGGTGTTCAAGCTGGCGGTGCCGGTGCTGGTGTCGCTGGCGCTGATCCGCCTGTGTGTGCGGGTGTTGCGGGCGGTGTTTCCGGGTTCGTCGGTGATGCGCGCGGTGGAGCGCACCATCTCGTGGCTGGCCTGGGGTGCAGTGGTGCTGTGGATCACCGGCGTGCTGCCGCTGGTGCTCGATGAGCTTGATGCTTTGTCGATCAAGATCGGCAGCACGCATGTGTCGGTGCGCAACCTGCTTGAAGGCGGGGTGACGGCAGCCGTGATGCTGGTGGTGGTGTTGTGGCTGTCGGCGGCTATTGAGGCGCGGTTGCTCAAGGGCGCCACGAGCGACGAGCTCTCGATGCGCAAGATTGCGGCCAACGCCACGCGTGCGGCGATGGTGTTTTTTGGGCTGCTGTTGGCCATGTCGGCGGCAGGCATCGATCTCACGGCGCTGTCGGTGTTGGGTGGCGCGATGGGGGTGGGCCTGGGCTTTGGCCTGCAAAAGCTGGCGGCCAACTATGTGAGCGGTTTCGTGATCCTGGCCGAGCGCTCGCTGCGCATTGGCGATCTGGTGAAGGTCGATAACTTCGAAGGACGCATCACCGATATCACCACGCGCTACACCTTGATCCGCTCGCCCAGCGGGCGCGAATCCATCGTGCCCAACGAGATGCTGCTGACGCAGCGCATCGAAAACGCCTCGCTGGCTGATCCCAATTTGCTGCTGTCGACGGTGGTGCAGGTGGGCTATGGCACCGATATTGAGGCGTTGCGCCCGCGCCTGATCGAGGTGGTGTCTGGCGTGTCGCACGTGTTGGCCGATCCGCCACCGGCTGTGCATCTCACCGCCTTTGCCGCCGATGGGCTTGAGCTCACCGTGGTGTTTTGGGTGCCAGCCACCGAACGCAGCCATGTGGCGGTGCGATCCGATGTAAACCTGGGCATCTTGCGGCTGTTTGGTGCGCTGGGGGTTGAGATTCCGTATCCGCAGCGGGTGGTGCGCCATCAGGCTTGATGGATGGATGGCCGGGATACGGCTGTCACACGAATGTTGTACCGTATGCCGTTGCCATCCATGTTTTTTCAGGGTTGCCTTTGAATCACACCGACGATCTACGCCTTTTGGGCGCCGACAGCCCCGAAGCTGCCGAGGCGCCGCCCGAGTTGCGTTTGCTCAGCCGTGAGCGGGCCATTCTCGAATTCAACCGCCGCGTGCTCAATCAGGCCCGGCGCGACGATGTGCCGCTGCTTGAGCGGTTGCGCTACATCTGCATCGTGTCGAGCAATCTCGATGAATTTTTTGAGGTGCGCTACGCCGATTACGTTGAGGCTGTGCGCTCGCCTCACTCGGGGCTGACGCAACGCGATCTGCTTGAGGCATCGAGCGCGGCGCACGAGCTGGTGCGTGAGCAATATGCGCTCTTCAACGATGTGGTGATGCCGTCTTTGCGCGACGCGGGGGTGGTGGTGCTGCATCACCATGCGCGTAATGCCGAGCAACGGCGCTGGGTGGCGCAGTTTTTTGAGAAACAGGTGCGGCCTTTGCTGGTGCCCATCGGGCTCGATCCGGTGCATCCGTTTCCGCAGGTGGCCAACAAATCGCTCAATTTCATTGTCAAGCTGGGCGGCACCGATGCCTATGGGCGAGACAACGCGATTGCCATCGTTAAAGTGCCGCGCGTGTTGCCGCGCGTGATTCGCCTGCCTGATTCAATCAGCGGTGGGCAACAGGCTTTTGTGCTGCTGTCGAGCGTGATCCGAGGGCATCTCGAAGACCTCTTTCCGGGGCGCACGGTCGAATCGTTTTCGCAGTTCCGCGTGACGCGAGATACCGATCTCGATGTGGATGAAGACGACATCACCAATTTGCGTCAGGCGCTGCGCTCAATGATGAGCACGCGGCAGTTTGGCAAGGCGATTCGGCTCGAGGTGGTTGATACCTGCTCGCCCGAGTTGTCGGGTTTTTTGTTGCAGCAGTTTGGCCTCACCGAAGAGGCGTTGTACCCCGTTAACGGCCCTGTGAATCTGGTGCGGCTGGGCTCGCTCATCGATCAGGCCGAGGCGCCGAAGCTGCGTTTTGCGCCCGTAGAGCCGGCTTGGCCGCAGAGCTTATCGAGGCAAGAGCCCATCTTTGATCAGCTCAGGCGTGGCGATGTGATGCTGCACCATCCGTGGGAGTCGTTTGAGCCGGTAGTTGAGTTTTTGAGGCAGGCGGTTAACGACCCCAATGTGCTGGCCATTCGCCAAACCATCTACCGCACGGGCAGCGAATCGGTGCTGATGGATCTGCTGCTCGAGGCCGTGCGGCGCGGCAAAGAAGTGATGGCCGTGGTTGAGCTCAAGGCGCGCTTCGACGAAGAGGCCAACATCAATTGGGCGGATCGCCTTGAGGCGCTGGGAGCGCAGGTGGTGTATGGCGTGGTGGGGCTCAAAACCCACGCCAAGATGTTGCTCGTAACGCGGCGCGAGGGCATGCGGCTGCGTCGCTACGCGCATCTCTCAACGGGCAACTACAACGCCAAGACGGCGCGGCTCTATACCGACGTGGGCATGCTCACCGCCAACCCCGAACTCACCAACGATGTGGATCTCGTCTTTCAAGAGCTGGCCAGCCTCACGCGCGGCAAAAAACCCAGCCAGTTGCTGGTAGCACCACGCGATCTGCATCGCGCCACCATGGCGCTGATCGAGCGGGTGGCGCATGCTGCGCGCAAGGGCCGGCGTGCGCGTATCGTGGCCAAGATCAACGCCCTCACTGATCCTGATCTGATCAACGCGCTGGTTGATGCCGGGCGGGCCGGGGCGGATATCGATCTGATCGTACGCGGGGCGTGCATGCTGCCGCCAGGCATTGATGGGTTGACCGATCGCATCCGCGTGCGCTCGGTGGTGGGGCGCATGCTTGAGCATTCGCGCGTGCTGTATTACCGCTGGGGTGATGGGCCCAACGATGAGGCGCTGTATTTGTCGAGCGCTGATTGGATGAGCCGCAACATGCAGCGCCGCATCGAGATCGCATGGCCGGTGCTTGATGCGGCCATGCGCCAGCGCGTGATCGACGAATGCCTGGTGCCGTATCTGCACGATCGGCGCGACAGCTGGATTTTGTTTGGCGATGGGCACTACGAGCGTGTCGATAGCCACGGCGTGAGCGCACAACAGGCTTTGCTGGCGCGCTACGCGACGTGTTGAGGCAACGCGCGGCAACTGGCGATGCACGCACCAGACACAACACACATCGGGTGAGGCGGGTTATGGATCTGATCTTGTGGCGACACGCCGAGGCGCAGCCTCTGCGCGAGGGTGCGCTGTTTGATGCACAACTCGATTTACAGCGTGCGCTCACCCCCAAAGGCGAGCGCCAGGCGCAGCGCATGGCGCAGTGGCTCAACCAGCGTTTGGCCGAATCCATCCGTGTGCTGGCGAGCCCGGCCGTGCGCACGCAGCAAACCGCGCATGCGCTGGGGCGACCCTTTAAAACGCTGCCGGCGCTGGCCCCTGATGGCTCGGTTGAAGATCTGCTGGCAGCGGCACGTTGGCCCGAATCGAGCGAGCCGGTGCTGGTGGTGGGGCATCAACCCACACTGGGCTGGGCGGCATCGCGGCTGTTGTGCGCGGTCGATCAACCGTGGGCCGTTAAAAAGGCGGCGGTGTGGTGGTTGCGTTACCGCGTGCGCGAGGGTGTGGGGCAGGTGGTGCTGCAGGCGGTGCAATCGGTGGATTGCCTCTGAGCTTGCGTGGCCCGGGCGCGGCCATGCGGCGTGGTGCCGGGCCGGCGTTGCCATAATCGCAAGATGAGCACGACAACATCGAGCCTGACGACCGCGCCCGACTTCGTGTGGCCGGTGCGTGTCTATTGGGAAGACACCGACGGCCAGGGCGTGGTGTTTTACGCCAACTACATCAAGTTTTTTGAGCGTGCGCGCACCGAATGGCTGCGCTCGCTGGGCTTTGATCAGGGCCGGCTCAAACACGAAACCGGCGGCGTTTTTGTGGTGGGCGAAACCACCGCGCGCTATTTGCGCCCGGCGCGGCTCGATGATCTGCTTCACGTTACCGTGCGGGTGCTGCAGCTGGGGCGCTCAAGCGTGGTTTTTGAGCAGCAGGTGTGGCGCGATCATGAGCTGCTCACTGAGGGGCAAATTCGTGTCGGCTGGGTCGAGCCCGATGCTCACAGCGGCGAGCTGCGACCGCGCCGCATCCCCGCCCAGGTGCTGGCCCGCTTGCCAGCCAGCGCGCCCGATTCGATCTGAGGATATTCACGAATGAATCAAGACTTGTCGATTGTTCATCTGGTGCTCAATGCCAGCCTGGTGGTGCAGCTGGTGATTGCCGTGTTGCTGTTGGTGTCGCTGGCGAGCTGGACAGTGATCTTCTCTAAACTCTTCGGCCTGGCTGCTGTGCGCAAGGCCAACGAAGATTTTGAGCGTGAGTTTTGGTCGGGGCGCAACATTCAAGAGCTCTACGGCGATGCGTCGCGCGAAGCCGGCCCCAATGCGCCGATGGAGCGCATCTTTGCCTCGGGCATGCGTGAAGTGATGAAGCTGCGCGAGCGCCGCATCACCGATGCCGGTGCGCTGCTCGATGGCGCGCGCCGCGCGATGCGGGCGAGCTTTCAGCGTGAGCTCGATGCGGTGGAGTCGCGCTTGTCGCTGCTGGGCTCGGTGGGTTCGGTGTCGCCCTACGTTGGGCTGTTTGGCACGGTGTGGGGCATCATGCATGCGTTCACCGGCTTTGCCGCGTTGCAGCAGGTAACGCTGGCCACCGTGGCGCCAGGCATTGCTGAAGCGCTGGTGGCCACGGCCATCGGGCTGTTTGCCGCCATCCCCGCCGTGCTGGCCTACAACCGCTTTGCGCGCGATATCGACCGCATTGCGATCCAGCTCGAAACCTTTATCGAAGAGTTCTCCAACATCCTGGCGCGCAACGTGGGGCAATTGCCCCCGGTGCGCTGATACACCACAAGGACGCGAGCCATGGCAGCTCTGGCCCAACGCGGCAGTAGCCGGCGCCGGCGCACGATGAACGAGATCAATATGGTGCCGTTCATCGATGTGATGCTGGTGCTGCTCATCATCTTCATGGTGAGCGCACCGCTGATCACCACCGGCATGGTCGACGTGCCTTCGGTGGGGCAGGCCAAGGCCCAGCCGCCGCGGGTGATTGAGGTGGTGATTCGTGAAGGCGCGCCGTTTGAGATGCGGGTGGATGGCCACGATGCCGGACGTTTCGAGATCGATCAGCTCATCGGGCAGGTGCAGGCGGCGCAAGCCGGCGTGGCGGGCGGGCCTGAGCAGGTGCCGGTGATCCTCAGTGCGCAGCGCGATGTGCGCTACGAAGAGGTGGTGAAGGTGATGGATCGCCTGCAGCGCGCCGGGGTGCCGCGCGTGGGGCTGGCGGTGCGCACCACGGGGCGCTGAGCCGGTGGCGAGTATGGCTGCGAGCGCCTCTTTGCAAGCGTCGGCAAACGATCCGCTGCGTCCGCGCTCGTTTGATGCTTCGCTGCGGGGTGCCGCACTGGCTCTGTTGGCGCATTTGCTGCTGGTGGGATCGTTGAGTCTGGCTGTGAGCTGGCGTCTCACCGAGCCCGAGGGCGGTGAGGCCGAGCTATGGGCGGCGATTCCGCAAGCCGCGCCGCCCGCGCCAACCCATGCCGAGCCCGACGAGCCCGAGCCGTCCCCAGTGCCCCAGCCCACCAATGTTCAGCCCGCCGAGCCCGAGGCACCGCCTCAGCCCGCCCAGATCGCCATCCAAAAGGCGCCACCGCCCAAGCCCAAACCCAAGCCTCAGCCTCAGCCTAAGCCTAAGCCCGAGGCTAAACCAGCGCCCCCGCCCGAATCCAAACCCAAACCGACAACCAAGCCCAAGCCTTCGGCGGCTGAGTTGGCGGCGCAGGCGCGCATCGAAGAAAACCGTCGCAACGCGCTGGCGCGGATGATGGCCGGAGCCGGCGGTTCGGATTCAGCCTCGGGCAGCCCCAACGTGGGCGCACGCGGCGCCGCGCTCTCAAAGAGCTATGGCGCCAAAGTAGCGGCGGCGATCAAGCGCAATCTGATTTTTCCGGATGCGCTCAGCGGCAACCCCGAGGCGGTGGTGTCGGTGCGTTGCTCACCCACGGGGCGGATTTTGTCGCGGCGCATGGTGCAGCCCAGCGGCGCGCCGGCGTGGGATGACGCCGTGCTGCGCGCCATCGACCGCACCGAAACCCTGCC
This sequence comes from uncultured Aquabacterium sp., assembly GCA_964618825.1. Classification (GTDB taxonomy): domain Bacteria; phylum Pseudomonadota; class Gammaproteobacteria; order Burkholderiales; family Burkholderiaceae_C; genus Aquabacterium. The sequence continues at coordinate 21,073 of CAZUCW010000012.1, read as the reverse complement.
GCTCAACGACGATGGCACCGTGCCATCGAGCATCGAGATCGCCTTCAGGCCACGCGATCTTTGAGGGCGCGAACAGCGTCGCTTCTGCACGCCATTTCGGCGGTTTTGATCGGATCACGCCGCCTAGCATCGCACCCAAGCGCGTTTGGTGTCTGGCGTGTGCGCACGCACATGCAAGGCACCACACGAAGCGCTGATGAAGGAACGCCATGACCGATCTGTCTTTGCCGCCCCTGGATACGCCCGCTGCGGGTGGCAGCGCGCCCGGCCCCAGTGAGGTGCGGGCCAGCGAAGCCCGCGAGCGCAAGACCCAGCACGAGCACTTTCGCTGGCCGATGCCGCCCTATGCCAGCTACCCCGGTGCGCTTGAGCAGCACGAGCCGCTGCCGTGCGAGATCGAAGGGCTCAATGGCCGGCTGATGCGCGGACGGCTGATCTTTTTTGTGCCCGAAGAATCCGTGGCGCATGTGCAGGTGCCCCCCGCGCGCACCACCATGCCGCTGCGTTTTGGGCAGTTTCGTGCGCTCACGATCACACAGGCCGTGGCGCCCGACACCTCACACGCCGGCGATCCGCATGCGGCCATGCTCGAAGAGCGCCCGCGCGTGCCCTACGTGGTGCATCTCACGGCAGGCGGCACCCTGCAGGGCGACACCATCGGCCACGTCGAGCAAGACTTCGGCTTGTTTTTGTTTCCGCCCCAGGGCGATGAGGGCGCGGTGCAGCGCCTGTTTGTGCCGCGTGATGCCTATCTGGCTTACGAGGTGGGCAACCGCATCGGCGATGTGCTCATTGCGCACGATGCCGCCACCCCTGAGCAAATCGAGCATGCGGCCGAGTTGCAGCGTCGTTTGCGCACGCAAAAGCTGGGCGACATCCTGCTCACCAAAAAAATCGTTTCGCCCGATCAATTGCTCTCAGCCATCGAGCAGCAAAGCAAGATGCCGATGGTGCGCATTGGCGAGGCCCTGATTGCGCTCGATCTCATCACGCAGCCGCAGCTCGATGAGGCGCTCGAGCAGCAAAAGCACGACCGCACCGTGCCGCTGGGCGAGATCCTCGTGCGGCTCGAAATGGTGACGCGGCAAGATCTGCAAACCGCTTTGGCGCGCAAGATGGGCTACCCGATGGTCGATGCCATGCGCTTTCCGGTTGAGGCAGCAGCGCTGCGCAAGGTGCCCTACATCGTGGCTGATCGTCTGCACGCGTTGCCGTTGCTGCTGCGCGAAGGCACACTCATCGTGGCGGTTGAAGATCCGGGCCGACGGCTGTCGCTGGCCGAGCTCGAATTTGTTTCGCAGTGCAAGGTGGTGCCCGTGCTGGCCCAGCACACCGAGATCGATGGCGCCGTTCAGGATGCCTACTCAAAGATCGGTGCCGATGTAACGCAGCGCGCTGGCCTCATCGAGCCCGAGCTGCTCGATTTTGAACAAGAAGAATCGGGTCGGCTGGTCGAAACACTCGAGCGCGAAGGGCACGACAGCGAATCGGCAGATGAGCATCCCATCGAGCAAAGCGACAACTCACTCGTGCGCCTGATCAACACGATGATCATCGAAGCGCACCGTGATCGCATCTCTGATATCCACATCGAGAGCTACCCTGGGCGCGACAAAGTCAAGATCCGCTTTCGCAAAGACGGCATTCTGCGCAAATACCTCGAGCTGCCGCACACCTACCGCAACGCCATCATTTCGCGCATCAAGATCATGTGCGATCTCGACATCTCAGAGCGTCGCAAGCCGCAAGACGGCAAGATCAACTTTGCGCGTTTTTCGCCGCAGCACAAGATCGAGCTGCGCGTGGCCACCATCCCCACCAACAACGGCCTCGAAGATGTGGTGATGCGCATCTTGGCTTCGGCCAAGCCCATACCGCTCGACAAACTCGGCCTCACGCCCGATAACTTTGGGCGCTTCAAACAAGCCATGGAGCGCCCCTACGGGCTGGTGCTGTGCGTCGGCCCCACCGGCTCAGGAAAAACCACCACGCTGCACTCGGCGCTCAGCCACATCAACGTGCCCGAGCGCAAGATCTGGACCGCCGAAGATCCGATCGAAATCACCCAGCCCGGATTGCGCCAGGTGCAGGTGAACCCCAAAATCGATTGGACATTTGCCAAAGCGCTACGGGCCTTTTTGCGTGCCGACCCCGACGTGATCATGGTGGGCGAGATCCGCGATGAAGAAACCGCGCACATGGCCATCGAGGCCTCGCTCACCGGCCACCTCGTGCTCTCGACCCTGCACACTAACAGCGCCCCCGAAACCGTTACGCGGCTGCTCGATATGGGCATGGATCCATTTAACTTTGCCGATTCGCTGCTGGTGGTGTTGGCACAGCGTTTGGTGCGGCGCTTGTGCCCCGGCTGTCGTGTGGCCGAGCCGTTGCATGGTGATGCGCTCGAAGAGCTGCTGGCTGATTACCTCGCCATCTGCCCGCCCGACGATCAGCGCTTCAGCCGCGAGGCAATGCTGCGCGAGTGGCACGAGCGCTTTGCCATCAACGGCCAGCTCATGCATCACCACAGCCCCGGTTGCGGACGCTGCGAAAACACCGGCTTTAAAGGCCGTGCCGGCTTGCACGAGCTGATGAGCATCTCGCGTGATCTGCGTCGCCTTATACAAACTGGCGCTCGCGCCGAAGAGCTGCAAGCCTGCGCGCTGCGCGAAGGCATGCGCACCTTGCGGCAAGACGGCATCGAAAAAGTGCTGCAAGGCATCACCAACATCGAAGAAGTGCGCGCCACCAGCAACACCTGATTTGGGGGCAGATGCGGGAAAGCCAGCCACGTTTGGCCCCATGAGCACGAGGCTGGATCGGTATAGTGCTGGCTGGCGGTGGGCCGGTATGTGCGGCCCATGTTTTTTTGAACACAGGGCTGCAAATTCTTCATGTTGCTGATCACAGGCGGAGCAGGTTTCATCGGGGGCAATTTCGTCCACCACTGGTTTGAGCGCAACAGCGAGCCGGTGATCGTGCTCGACAAGCTCACCTATGCGGGCAATGCGCAGACCATCGCGCCCTTTATTGCCGATGGTCGTGCCACGCTGGTGGCTGCCGATATCAACGATCGCGACACCGTGCGGCGGCTGCTCACGCAGCACCGTCCGCGTGCCTTGCTGCACTTTGCTGCCGAGAGCCACGTTGATCGCTCTATTCACGGCCCGGCCGAGTTCGTGCAAACCAATGTGGTGGGCACTTTCAGCCTGCTCGACGAAGCCCGGCTGTATTGGTCGGCCCTCGAAGGCGCCGAGCGCGATGCCTTCCGCTTCCTGCACGTCTCGACCGACGAGGTTTACGGTTCGCTGGGCGACAACGACCCCGCCTTCAGCGAAACCAAGGCCTTCGAGCCCAACAGCCCCTACTCGGCCAGCAAGGCGGGCAGTGATCATCTGGTGCGCGCCTACTTTCATACCTACGGCCTGCCCACGCTCACCACCAACTGCAGCAACAACTACGGGCCGTATCACTTCCCCGAGAAGCTCATCCCGCTGATGATCCTCAACGCGCTCGATGGCAAGCCTCTGCCGGTCTATGGTGATGGCCTCAACATCCGCGATTGGCTTTATGTGCGCGATCACTGCGAGGCCATTTGCCAGGTGCTGCAAAAAGGCCAGCTGGGCGAAACCTACAACGTGGGCGGCATCAACGAGATCCGTAACATCGATGTGGTGAACACCGTCTGCCGCATTCTTGATGAGCTGCGCCCGCGCGCCGATGGCTCAAAGTATGAGAGCCTCATCACCTACGTTAAAGACCGCCCGGGCCACGACCGTCGCTACGCCATCGATCCCACCAAAATCCAGCGCGATATCGGCTGGCAGCCAGCCGAAACTTTCGCCTCAGGCATTCGCAAAACGGTGCAATGGTTTTTGAGCCACACCGAATGGGTCGATCAGGTGCGCTCTGGCGCCTACCGCCAGTGGATCGACACCAATTACGCCAACCGCACAGCCGGTTGAGGTGGGCATGAACATCCTGTTGCTCGGCAAAGGTGGCCAAGTGGGGTGGGAGCTACAGCGCGCGCTTGCTCCGCTGGGCCAGGTGGTGGCGCACGACGCCGATACCGCCGATTTTTCGCAGCCCGATGCCGTGGCCGCGCTGGTGCAGCAGGTGCGGCCCGGCGTGATTGTTAACGCTGCGGCGCATACGGCGGTCGATAAGGCCCAGAGCGAGCCCGAGCTGGCTCGCCTCATCAATGCGGCCACTCCCGGCGCGATTGCGCGCGAGGCGGCTGCCTTGGGGGCTCTGCTCGTGCACTACAGCACCGATTACGTGTTTGATGGCAGCGGCAACGCTGCGCGCGATGAGCGGGCCACCACCGGGCCGTTGAGCGTTTATGGCCAAACCAAGCTCGAAGGCGAGCAGGCCATTGCGCACAGCGGTTGCCGGCATCTGATCTTTCGCACCAGTTGGGTCTACGCTGCGCGCGGCGGCAACTTTGCCAAAACCATGCTGCGGTTGGCCGCCGAGCGCGATGCGCTCAGCGTGATCGACGATCAAATCGGCGCGCCCACCGGGGCCGATTTGCTGGCCGATATCACGGCGCATGCCATCCGCGCCACTCAGGTGCGGCCCGAGCTGGCTGGCCTGTATCACCTGGTGGCCGCAGGTGAAACGAGTTGGTTTGATTACGCTCGCTTCGTGATCGAGTGGGCGCGAGCCAATGGATCGGGCCATGGCGCGGCGAGCGGCACCGCCATCAAGGTGGCGCCCGATGCGATCCGGCCCATTGCCACCAGCGCTTATCCCACGCCGGCACAACGGCCCCTCAACTCGCGGCTGGCTACTGACAAACTGCGGTCGGCTTTCGATGTGACGCTGCCGCACTGGCAAGCCGGCGTGCAGCGCATGCTGATCGAAATTTCAGGAAAGTGAACCTCTCATGAGCGTGCAACGCAAAGGCATCATCCTCGCGGGCGGGTCGGGCACCCGGCTGCATCCGGCCACGTTGGCCATCAGCAAGCAGCTGCTGCCGGTGTACGACAAGCCGATGGTTTACTACCCCTTGAGCACGCTGATGCTCGCCGGCATTCGCGACATCCTGCTGATCTCTACCCCGCAAGATGTGCCGCGCTTTCAGGCCCTGCTGGGCGATGGCAGCCGTTGGGGTATCAACCTGAGCTACTGCGTGCAACCGTCGCCCGATGGGCTGGCGCAGGCGTTCATCCTTGGGCGCGAGTTCATCGGCAACGCACACAGCGCGCTGGTGCTGGGCGACAACATTTTTTATGGACACGATTTTCAGGGCCTGCTGCGCCGTGCGGCTGATCGTCAGGCCGGGGCATCGGTGTTTGCCTATCACGTCAACGATCCTGAGCGCTATGGCGTGGTTGAGTTTGATGCCAGCCGCAAGGCTATCAGCATCGAAGAAAAACCCCAGGCGCCGCGCAGCAACTACGCCGTCACCGGGCTGTATTTTTATGACACCCAGGTGTGCGATATCGCTGCCGGCATCCGGCCCTCGGCGCGTGGTGAGCTTGAGATCACCGACGTTAACGCCCACTATCTCAACGCGGGCGAGCTGTCGGTTGAGATGATGGGGCGCGGATACGCTTGGCTCGATACCGGCACGCACGATTCGCTGCTCGAAGCCGGGCAGTTCATTGCCACGCTCGAAAAGCGCCAGGGCCTCAAAGTGGCTTGCCTCGAAGAGGTGGCTTATCGCTCAGGCTGGGTGGGTGCAGAGCACATCGAAGCGCTGGCGCGGCCCATGCTCAAAAACGGCTATGGCCAATATCTCATCAAGATGCTGAGCGAGAAGGTGTTCTGAAGATGAAGCTCATCCGCACCGACATCCCTGATGTCGTGATCATCGAGCCGACCGTGTTTGCCGACGAGCGCGGCTCATTCACCGAGAGCTTTAACGATGCGCGCTTTCGTGCAGCCCTCACCGAAGCCGGCCTGCCCGTGCCGCGTCCCTTTGTGCAAGACAACCAATCGGTATCGCACCGCGGGGTGTTGAGAGGCATGCACCTGCAGCTTGCGCCGCATGCCCAGGGCAAGCTGGTGCGGGTGGTTAAAGGGGCAGTTTTTGATGTGGCGGTTGATCTGCGGCGCGGCTCGCCCACACTGGGGCGCTGGGTGGGGGCTGAGCTCACGGCCAGCAACCATCGGCAATTGTGGATTCCGGAGGGTTTTGCCCACGGCTTTTTGGCGCTCGAAGACGACACCCACTTTTTGTACAAAACCACCGATTACTACAACAAAGACGCCGAACGCGGCTTTGCCTGGAACGACCCGGCGGTGGGGATTTGCTGGCCGCTGCAAGGCCAGCCGCTGCTGGGTGCCAAAGATGCGCTGATGGCCACCACCTTTGAGCAGGTGGTGGCGGCGGCTTAGCGCAGCGTGCTGCGCGTGCTGGCCACGCGCGGATGCATCACCTGCGTAGGGCTCAAGTGGGCTTCGAGCAGGCGCTCGTATTGGCCCAAGATCGTGTCCCACTGAAAAACGCTGGTGTGGCGGTCGCGGCTGGCGCGGCGCATGCGATCGGCCTGATCGGGGTGCTGAATCAACTCATCGAACCGCAGCGAGCACTCGACCGCATCTTTAAAGTAGAGCGCGCCCTCGCTGGCCACCCAGCGGTTGAAGCGGTTGTCTTGTGCGATCACGGCATTGCCAGCCCCCAGAGCTTCAACGAGCGAGGGGTTGGTGCCGCCCACTTGGTGGCCATGCACATAGGCCAAACAGTGGTAGCGCAGCGAGGCCAGGGTGGGTTGATCGTAGATGGGGCCTAAAAAGCGCACCTCGGGGCCGGCGGCATCGATCACGGCGCGGTGGTAATCGAGCCGCTCATCGTATTTGCCCAGCACGGCCAGCGTCATGCCGCGGGGCTTGCTCGAAAAACCTTTGACGATTTCGAGAATGGAGTTTTCGGGCTCGGGGCGCGCGATCACCGTGAAGTAGCGCTGCGGCTCAAGGCCCAGCGCCTGCAGCGGCTCGGTGGGAGCCTCGGCAACGGTGGGGGCGCCGTAGGCAATCATGGTGATTTTGTCGGGCGATACGCGCGTCGAGAGGTGTTTTTTCATCTCGGGGTGATCGCCGATGAGGTGATCACCCAGCCAGCAGCCCAGCCAATCATTGAGCCAGAACCAGGTTTTGGCGATGCGGCCCCACTTGGCGCGTTTCCACTCGATGCCGTCCATGTTGATGAGGTTGGTGACGCCTTTGAGACGCAGCCAGCCACAGAACACGGCGGTGTTGTAGCCCAGGGTCAGGCAAAGATCGTCGTGGGCGCCAGCGTGCAGGGTGGATTTCCAGTCGAACAAGATGGTGCCCAGTGGGCCTTCTTGCTTGATCGGAATGTGCACACGGTGCACGCCGTTCCAGGTGTCTTCGGTGATGGGGCCTTCGCCGTCGTCTTGGCAGTAAACGGTGACGTGCCAGCCGCGGGCCACAAGAAAGAGCGAGAGCTGCTCGGCAAACGTTTCGAATCCACCATGGGCGGCCGGGATGCCGCGAATGCCGAGGATGCGCAGCCGTTTGGCGGGGGTTTTTGCAGCGTGATGAAAGGGCATGAGGTACTTCCGAAAGACGCGTTCATCGGCCTGAGGGCCCACGACGTCCGCAGTGCTGTGGATGCATCGATTTCGTTGCTGTTGTGTGAATCTGTGCTTTTGACAACACCGCGTGCGAGAACTGTACGTGCTCTGATTCGCCGGGGGGGCGTTGATTTCTCAGGTGCTTCCCCCAGGAGTCCCCTATTCGGGTGGTCGTGATGAAACTATCGGCCAACGCTGTCCACAGTGCAGGGCGATCAAACCCTGAAGCGATCGCTGATTGGCGCATTGGCGTGATAAACGACACGGCAAGCCACGGCAGCTCTGCGAGAGGTTTAGGGGGGCGATGTGCCAAACACGGTTTTGACGGCTTCGAGGTAGCGCGTGCCGGTGCCTCGGGTGGGCTCGATGTATGAGCCTTCGCCAAATTCGTTCCAGCAGCAGATGACGCTGAGCGGGGCGCGTGCGGGTTGGGCTTGCATCAACGCTTTGGCGGCTTGCAAATGTTGTTTGAATTGCTCGGGGGTGCTGACGCTTTTGTCGTGCTGCGGATCGCTGCTGCCGCCCCAGGGCCGGCTGTCCCAGCCTGAGGTGGTGGGTATCACGTAAGGCAGATCAGATTTGTCGATGAACCAGCGCCAGTGGGCGCGGTAGGCAGCATCCAGCTCGGCGTATGAGTACGAGGGGCGGGGTTGCCCGGGGGCTGAGTGGTAGTTGTATGCAAAGTAGGCCGAATAGCCCATCTGCAGGCCATGGCCCAGGGTGAGTGGGTCGCTGGCGCCGGTGCCGCCCACGAAATACAGCCCCGGCAGGCCGGCGGCGCGGGCCATGGCCTGGGCGCGGTCGAACAGCTGTCGGGCGCTGCTGTCAAAGGCGCGGGCTTTTTTGTCGATGTCTTGGCCACCCATGATGAAGACGACGGGTTTGCCGTTGAGCTTGAGGTATTCGGGCCGGGTGAGATAGTGCTCGAGCCAGTAGGCCATGAGGGCATAAAAATCGCGGCCTTGGCGCGGGCGGCCATCGTGGTTGGCATACATCAGCGCAAATTGCACGCCGCGTTTGTCTTTGGCGCGCAGGTAGGCGCTAACGGCTTGTGCCATCAGCGGGCGCTGGTGTTCTTCGCCGAGCCAGTAGGCGTCAAACACCACGAAGCCAATGCCGTATTGCTGCATCCAGGCGAGGTGTTGTGCCATGGGGGCATCGTCGCCTTCGTGATACCAGCCCAACGTGGGTTGGCGCTCAGGAAAGCGTTTGATCGGCTCCCAGGGCAGATCGTGGCCCAGGCCGAGTTCGTGATCGCGCCAGCCCGGAAAGTAAAACACGCCCGTTTGCGGCGCGGCGAGCGTGGGGGCGGCCAGACAAAAGGCGGTGGATGCGGCCACGGCGGCGCGGGCGAGCGGGGCGAGGCGGGGCATGGTGCGGGGCTCCTCAAACAATGGGCGATGGCCGTGGGGCTACTGGGGGTGTTGGGGGGGATGCGGGTGGGGCGCGTTCCGCCGGTGTCGCCAGTGCAGCCAGCCGTAGCCGAGCACGAGGGCCGCCACGCTGGCGATGTTGGTGAGCTGCCAGCCGGGCAGGCCGTGGTGTTGCAGCATGAGCGTGCCAAGCGCCAGCAGCGTGAGCAGTTGAGCGGCCACGAGCCACACTTTGCGGCCCTGCAATCCGCGCGCCACGAGGGTGAGCCCGGCGCCGGTTTCGATGAATTGCATGCACAGCATGGCGCCAAACAGGGGCAGTAGCGGGGGCAGGCCGGCGTACGCATCCCCAAACAAGGTGGCAGCAAGCCACGCCGGGTTGATGATGAGCACGCTTGCGCCGGCGATGCCGATGGCAGCAAACACGGCCACCGTGCGCATGGCATAGCGGCCAAACGGTTGCTGCGGATCGCCCGAGGCCGCGCGGCGCGACAACTCAGGCAGCAAGAGTTGAGCGAGCACGGGCGCGATACGGCTGGCGCCTTGGTTGAGTTTCATGCCGGCTTGATACAGCCCCAGCGCAGCCGGGCCCATCACGGTGTTGATGATCAGGCTGTCGAGCTGGCTGTAGGTGGTGAACAGCCCCAGCTCGAGTGCGTAGGCCCACGAGCGGCGCAGCGTGGCAGGGGTGTGGGCCAGCGGCGCCAGATGCACGGGGCCAAAGTGGCGGTGGCAACGCCAGCGGGTGAGCAGCATGCCGCTGGCGCGCGAGGCCGCAAAGGCCCAGGCTGCCACTACAGCGTCGCGCCACAGCAGCGCGGCGGTGAGCATCACCGCAATGTGCCAGGCCGAAACGATCGAGGCGGTGACGGTTTCTTGCTGAAACTGGGCCTTGGCCCGGAACCCCAGCGTGTAGAGCTCGTTAAACGCTTCGCACACTTGCGCCAGCAGCAGCGCGGCAAACAAGGTGGCTGCACGCGTGCTCAGCCAAGGCAGGGCGCACAGGCCCGCGCACAGCACCACGGTGCCCAGCACCACGCGGGCGGTGAGCACTTCGTTCATCGTTCGTTGTGCCTGCTCAGGGGCCTGCCCAAAGCGGTGCAGCACCAGCGTGCCAAATCCCCAGTTAACGGGGATGGTGAGCAGCGTGGCCATGGCCAGCGCATACGAAAACTCGCCAAAGCCCTGTGGCCCCAGCGTGCGCGCCAGCACCACAAACACCAGCATGCCGGATCCCAACCGCAGCGCATGGCCGGTGAGTGCAAGCAAGAAGCCTTGGGCGAGATGCATGGGCAAAGCGGGCACTGAGAATGGGGAGGGCGCGGATGTGGCGGCGTGGATTCAGCCGTGTGGCCGGGCCAGATGGCGCCTCAGCGCAGCGAGCAACACGCGGGCCGAGGCGGCCCAATCAAAACGCTGCACCCGTGCCAGGCCGCTGGCGATCATCGATGGCGCCAGCGCGGGTTCGTTGAGCACGCGCTCGATGGCTCGGGCCAGCGCGCCCGCATCGGTGGGCGGCACGAGCAGGGCGGCATCGCCAGCCACTTCGGGCAGCGAGGTGGTGTTTGAGGTGATCACCGGCACGCCACTGGCCAGCGCTTCGGCCACCGGCATGCCAAAGCCTTCGGCAAAGGCGGGATACGCAAACAGCCGTGCATGGCGCATCAGCGCGGGCAGGGTGTCGTCGTCGACCTTTTCGAGCAGCCGGATGCGATCACGCAGCCCGAGCAGATCGATGGTGCGAAAAATGCCATCGAAGGTGAAATCGCGCTGCCCCACGATCACCAGCGGCGGGGCATCGGGCGGCAACTGCGCGTAGGCGCGGATCAGCGTCTCGTGGTTTTTGCGCGGCTCAAGCCGCCCCACCGTGAGCAAGTAGCCGCGATGCTTCAGGCCCAGCGCCGCCAGGCACGGGTGCGGCGCGGCGCCATCGGTAGCCGGATGAAAACGCCGCGTGTCGACGCCGTTGTACGTAACGCCAATGCGCGCCGGATCGATGCCGTAATGCTGTGCGATGTCGTGCTTTGAAAACTCGCTCACCGATAGCAGCACGGCGGCGTGGCGCGCCGCGTGGCGAAAAGTGAGCTTCGATTGCCACACAAAGCCGCGCGAAAAATATTGCGGATACGTTTCGAACAGCACATCGTGGATCGTCACCGCACATGGCCCCAGAGGCAGCAACGGCAGGCGGTATTGCATGTGCAACACATCGATGCTGTGGCGCCAACGCAGCCAAGGCAGTTGCACACCCAGCCGCCACACGGCAGGCCGGTGCGGCATCGACACCAGCGTCACGTTGGGCGCAGCAAACTCGGGGTGAGCCGCGCGCAACGAGGCCGTATCGCCCAAAAAGAAAACGAAATCGATATCGGGCGCCTGCACGATGGCCTGCCGATACAGCCCCAGCACATGGCTGCGCGAGCCCTGAAAAATACCGTCCCAGGTATGAAAGTCGACCCCAATGCGTGGGCGTCGCGTGGTGCGGGTGTTGGCCGGCGTCATGGGCGTCTTTCGATGATCGTGTGCAGGCGGTTGAGCACCGCAGTGGCCATCGATTCGGCAGCGTAGGGCGCGCGTGCCAAACGGCGTTGCGCCAGGCATGCCGCATCGGGGGCGGCGCGCAACCCTGCATCGATGGCGCGCGCCAGCCCGGCGGCATCGTCGGCCAGTGCAAAGCAGTTGCGCGCCTCGGACGGCAGCCCCTGCACGCCTGTCGATGTGCTCACCAGATGCGCTGCCGTAAACAGCATCTCAACCGATTTGAGATTCACGCCGCTGCCCGCGCGCACCGGGTTGATCAGCACCCGGGCGCGCCGCACCCATGGCGCCATCTCGGACGGGTTCGCCACGATCTCAACGCGCCGATCCACACGCGCCAGCGCGCAAATCTCATCACATGGGTCGGATCCAGCCAGCACCACGCGCAGATCGCGTCGCCCCAACAACGGCAGCACATCGCGCACCAGCCAGCGCGCGGCATCGACGTTATTGGGCGTGCGCAGATTGCCGAAATACAGCACATCGATATCCGCCACCGTGGGGGTGGCCAACGCCTGCGCGAAATCGCCATCCACCGTGGTTGGCAGCCATTCGACATGCCCGAACCCCCGTTGTTGCCACCAGGCCTGATCGTCTTGCGAGATATCGAACACGATGCGCGCATGGCGCATCACCCGCCGCTCAAAGCGCTGCAACCCGATCACATTGGCCAGCAGCCCGAGTTTTGATTTGAGGCCCACGGCATGCGCGAGCTGGGCCTGCATATAGCGGTGCTCAATGTTGTGCGAGCGATAAACCAGCGGCACGCCCAAGCGCCGGCTCAGCCACATTGCCACCGCACCGCCATACAACCCATCGAGCCAGATGGCATCGGGTGCAAACCGCTGTGCACGCTCAAGCCACGCGGCGCGGTCGACCGTTACCCAGCGCGACGCCGCGTGCGATGGCAGCCGGGCCAGCAGCAACATCCGTTGCGCGATCTCATTCGGGCTGCGCGTGATCGATGCAAAGTGCACCTCATTGCACACCTGCCGCAGCTGCGCGAGATGCGCGGGCCCCGGGTGCTGGCCTCGGCCCCGATCCAGCCAGGCATGCAGCATCAACTGCGCCCCTGCCTGCTGGAGCGCCTGCAGGCGTCGCCACACATCCACGCGCCCGCCCGAATTGGCCGGCAGCGGGGCATCGTTGGCCACCACCCACAAACGCAGCGAACGGCCCGGCGAGCGCCCGCCGCCGCCCGTGGGGGCCTTGCCACCGCTCGACACCTTGTTCATGGGGCTGCCCCGGGCGCATCAAGCCGCGCCAGCAAGCCCTGCAGCGTTCCGCGCAGCGATGCGCGCGCCTGAGGCACCTGCCCCTTGAGCAACATCTTCAGGCTCTGCCACAGCGAGCGCATCACCACCCATGGCAGCGTGCGTCGCGGCAAACGCAAACGCGCAAACAACAAACGGCTGCGATGCAGATGCAACACCGAAAACGGTGAACCTCCCGAAGGTGCCGTGCCGATGGATGCGCCCTCTTTGTGCAACACCACCGCCCCGGCTGCATAACCCAGCGCATAACGCCCGCGCCCGCGCCATGCCCAATCGAGCTCTTCGTAATACAAAAAATACTGCTCGCCCATCAGCCCCACATCCTGCAGCCACGCACGCGTGGCCAGCATCGATGCGCCCAGCGGGTAATCCATCTCACGCTCAATATGGCGCACAAATGCGGCCTCATCCCGCACCGCTGCCAGCGGCGAAAACGCCCCCAAATGACGCGATTCGGCTGTGCACCGATTCATTGCCCCGCCACCCAGCGCCTGCACCGTATCCGGGTGAGCGTGATACGCCACCGTGCAGCCCCACAGCCCCACCTCGGGGCGCTGCGTTGCAGCCGCCACAAAGCGCTCAATCGTGTCGGCGCGCACCTCGGTATCGTTGTTCAGCAGCCAAAAATAGTGCAGATCGGTGCGGCGCAGCGCCACCCGTAGCCCCACGTTATTGCCACGCGCAAAGCCCACATTTGCACCGTTATCGATCAACACCAAGCCTGCCGTCGAAGACGCCGCATCCGCTGCCTTGCGCGTCAGCACATCAAGCGCCAACGGCGCAGCCATGGTGGGGTGCCAACGCTGCCACACCGAGGCAAACCGCTGCGCCCGCTCGGCCAGCCCCGCACGCAACTCAAGCAGCGAGCCATCCGGCGAAGCGTTATCGCACACGATCAGCTGCGTAAAACCCAGGCTGGATGCGAACAAGCTATCGACACACGCCAGCGTGTCGCGCCAGCCGTTGTAGTTGAGCAGCACGATGCACAGCGGCGCCGCCAAGCCAGAATCCGACGACAAGCCCTGCATGCGCCAGCCCACCCGATCCATCAGGCCCTAGCCAAAGCGTTGCCCGGCACGGTGTCTTGAAACGCTCGCGATTCGGGTGTATCGCCCGGTTGTGCGATCAGCGCATCGCGCGCTTGCTTGCGCATAAACAAAGCGATCGCGCAGATGAACACGAACGTCAACAACCCGTAGTGGCTCATGATCTCGGGCTGGGTGAAATTGATACCCAAAAACGCCACCGAAAACGCCACACAGGTGGCCCCGATGGCGCGCTCGGTATCGTCGCGCTTGGGGGCTCGAACAATCGAGTGCACGACGCGCCACCCCAGCCACAGATAGGCCAGCAAGCCGAACACCGACAACTTCAGGGCCAGATATAGCCAGCCATTGTGGGTGTAGATCATGTGATCCGGAAAATTCACCAGCAGCTCATTGAACCGCCGGTATTTGCCGCCCATCCCCACCCCCAGCAGCGCCGTCGATTCAAGCGCTTTTGTGCCCTGTTGCATTTCGAGATCGCGCCAGCCAAACGACGACCCCACCCCCCCTTCTTCGGCCACGCTGACGATACGGCTACCGATGGTTTCCAGCAAATCGGGTTTAACGACCGCCAGCGAAACCAAACCGATCACAGCCGGCACAGCCACCCACAACAAAAAGCGCGAAAAGCCACGGTAACCATATTGCGCTGCAGCCACAAGCAGGCTCACAAAAGTCCAGAACCACAACGCGCGGCCAAAATTAAAAATAATACCCAGAGACAAAACGGCGAATACCAGTATCAATGGGACTCTGATATTAATTTTGCGAAATCCAAAATTCACCGGGCGCACATATTTAACCCGCGCCAACAGCATCGTTGTTACATAAGTTATGGCAAACATTGCAAACATGAAGCCAGGGATTTGCACCCGCACCGTCGACATCGATTGCGTGCTCATGGTGTCGAGGTCGGCCACCAGGCCGGTATCAACCAATTTCTTGCCTGTCAGGCCTTGAATAATGGCCAGTGCACACACCACCAAACCTATCTGCATAGCGCGATCTGCCAGCCAGCGAGGACTGTTCTCTTTGGGTGTCCATGCAATGATTGGAATCAAAGCGGCCCAATAAAAAAACACTCGGCCATCACGATAGATATCTTCAATCTTATTGTTTAATACGAACCAGCCGGCCAGGGTTGACAGAAAGGCTAGCACAATAACGGTGATTAGGGGTTTGGCAACATCCTTATCGAGCAAAACGTCCCAGCGGCGGTTTTTTGCAAAATAAATGCCACCAATCGAAAAGATGATGGCAGCTGTTGCATCTATTTTTGTGTAGGATGGTATAAAAAAAGAAGCCAGAAAAAAAATAACCAATGCGCGTTGCGGAAATGCAAAGAAGAAAATGATGCTGGCAAGTGCCGAAACGGCCATCAGGGCCAGGGATGATTGCATGGCAATACCCAGGCCAATAATGATGGCCAATAGGCTGCTGAAGGATATTATTATCCCTTTTACAATAAGGGCGGGCTTTGCAGGTATCATGCGCCAGATTTTGTTGCGATATCGCCCATGATGCGGTATCTGGCGTCTGCCGTCATGTTGCGTACCAAATCCTCTAGAAATTGGCGCTGGAATGCATATTCGGCTGCAGAAACCGTCCCGATGGATGATACGCGAATAATCATGCCGTCGGGTATAAATCCCCGGAAGCCATAGCTCAGTTGGGCAATTTTATGCTGAGTTCCGCTTAATATGATTTTGCTGCCCACTGTAGCCCAGTATGTGATGGGTTCGGTCAATGGGCCGCGTTCTGCGATCAGTAGCTTAACGGGGATGGCTGCAGAATCAATGTTGATAATGGATTTCTTGCGGTTTGCAATAACAAACCCCTGTGCTGGGTAGCACACCTCTGGATAATGTAGCGCTTGGCCGTCGGATTGATTTCTTCCGTAAGCAACCGACAAATATATCGCTCGACCTTCTTTGTTGAGGTATACGCGAGAAAGAGTGTCCGTGTATATCGATTTGATGACGCCCTCAATTTGTGGGTTGGGTATCGATAGGTCGGCGCGTGGATCCAAGTGCCATTCACCAAACGAAGCCGGAAAGTCCTTGTCCAGTTGAATGGCAGGCAGTGTGTCTGCTAGCAGTGTGCGAGGTGTCAAGCTATAAGCCAGCAGGCTGGATATTGTCATCAATGCACAGGCAAGCCATGTGATAAATGCTTTTCTATTCATGATGATGTCTTTATGCGTGAGAATATGAATGTCAAGCAGGCGTCCATGATAAACATTAGCGTTAGAGAGATGGCGAAAAGCATAACGCCCGTCATTTCATGCACAAGGCCCTGCCCAACTTCGTCGCCATAATAATATGTTACAAGGCAAAGAACGATCACGCGAATCAGATTTGCTATAACGGCAATGGCTGGGATGATTGTGATGAGTATCAGGTTGTGGGTGATGTTTTCTCGTTTTGCCAGGAATATGTAAAAAAGGCCGACGGCAATCAGGCTAACCATAGAGTTCAACCCAGAGCATGCATCTGCCACTAGCAGTTGATATTGGCCAATCGTAAGGGCGACGCCGGCTCTGGCAATCGGGTAGCCTGCGCTATATAAGAGCGACTCTGCTTGGGTGGATATAAATAATTTGAGCGGGCCGGTTAATGCATCAATGATGAACCCTGGGACGGGAGCCATGAAAATAAGAAAAAATAACGGGAAACGAATCTGCTTCACCGTTTGCCAGCCATATGCCAGGGCTAATCCACCAGCAATGGTGGGGATCATGGAGGCAACTTCCATGATCGCAATTCCCTGTGAGCGACCAACAATATAGAGCGCCAGACCTACAAATAATGAGATAAGGCTGCTGGTGTGATTCTTCAGGTTTGCTGTTATTTTTATATTCTTTGTGGCTTCATGTAGCATCCATAGTGCAGCAAATAGAATCAGCGGGCCGTGCCCCTCCTCATCAGTTTTCCATAGTGTTTTTGAGAAGTGTTCGAAGGTGGGGATGTACAGGGCCAGTAGCCCTATGCCGATCGGTATCAGGTCGGGCGACAGGAATTTTCTTTCCTGTGCTTTTGCTTGAGTTGCTGAAGGCATAAAACTCCAGATGTTTTTAGATGGCGATCTTCTGGTTGGGTAGCGAGCCCAATATTTTTAGTTCAGATATGTA
Organism: uncultured Aquabacterium sp.; assembly: GCA_964618825.1. GTDB lineage: Bacteria > Pseudomonadota > Gammaproteobacteria > Burkholderiales > Burkholderiaceae_C > Aquabacterium. Next base: position 4,168 of record CAZUCW010000012.1, on the reverse strand, counting down.
TTCAATGGCGTCGGGCGTATGGATGCGACCATCCAGCCGCTCAAGGGCATAGGCTGCGCCAAGGCCGATAAGAAGCCCCATGGCAGCAGAAAAAGGAATGATGAGCGGCCAATTGGGTAAAGATGACTTTGTGGCGGGCGTTGCTGGGCTGATCAATACAACGTTTGAATACGCGATCATGCTGTTTGTAATGTCGTCTCGTTCGGCTTGGTATGCCATTGAGTAGTTAATGCTCAGGCTCCGCATTTTTTGGGCCAACCCAATGATTTTGTTTCTTTCCAGGGATTCTAGAAAAGACTTTTCTTTTTCTGTTGTGAGTTGGTTGTTTAGTTTTGTTTTTGTTTCGGCGTAAACATCAGATGCTTGCTGCTCTTGTTGTCGCGTACGTGTTATTTCTTCGTCAAGCATGCGCTGGAGTTCGGCCAGTCTGGCCTCGCCTTGCTTAACGCTGGGGTGTTCTTTACCCAGAATGGATTTGTATTCTCTGATTTGTGCTCTCTCTCGAGATATGTCTGAAGAAAGACCATTGATAGAAAAATTAAGAGCGCTCAATTCTGGGGGTGTGTTCTCACTGTTCTGAAAAGCCTTCAGGCGGTGTCGGCTGTTGACTTCTTCTGCATCATTTACGGATAGTTTTGTGTTTAATTGAAACGTGCTGATGTTTTGCGGGTTTTCTGTCTGGCTGAGGTGGGTTAGCCCTCCATCTTTTCGTGCCAGATTGAATTCTTTCCAGGTGTTCTCCAGCTCAGCTTTGATTTTTTTTGAATGCTCTTTCAGGGCCTCCACGCGCTTTTGGGCCTGACGTGCTTGTATGGATCGGCTGACATCAATAAATGCTCGAGCGTAGGCATTTGCCATTGCAGCGGCTCTTTCTGGGGTTTGTCCAAAAGAGCTAAACTCAATAATGGTGGTTTTTGTGGGAACCTTGGTAACTATGCTGTCAGAGAGCTTTTTGGCATACCAGGCCACCATATCACCTTGCCCCTTGGCGTCGCGCTGCCAGTATTCGTAAAGCTCGGGGCTGTTGATTAAAGGATCGGATGCAGCCATGCGGCGGCTCACCTCATCGCTGATGGCCAAATATATTTTGTTGACGAAAAAAGCCATTTGCTGCCGCTCTGTTTTCAAGAGTGGGTTGGTTTTGAACGTCAGGGGGTCGATGGCATGCATGTCGACAAGAACCAGCGCTTTGCTCGAGTAGATCTTGCCGTTGAAGAGCGAAAAGGCCAGCGTCGATCCAACGGATAGACACATCATGGCCAGGATGAGAATCCAGCGTGTTCGGATGCCCAAATAGAGCTGTACAAAATTCATGCGTTCAGCCGAGGCATTGCCGAGCAAGGCCGTTATGAGGGGCTCAGTATCTGCATCAAACGGTTGTCTGAATGCAGGCAAATGATAGTAGAGCGAGCCAGAGAGACAGTGTCTGCGGGCAGCAGTAGTTCCCCTCGACCTGCGTGAAAACCTCCCTACATGCGGGGGCGCGTCGAAGCAGCATCTTGAGGCTGAACATGCGGCGCAGACAGCGCGAGATGTTGCGCGGTTTATCTGCTTATCGGACGATCTACCGCCCAGTTGGAGTCGGGCGGTGCGCGCAAGTTGTTTGGTGTTTACCCGCGCTCGATCACCGCAAAAGCCGAGTGGTTGTGGATCGATTCAAAGTTTTCGACCGTCACGCGGTAGCGTCCGATGCGGGGTTCGGCGTTGAGGCGCAGGGCCACGTCGCGCACCAGGTCTTCGACGAATTTGGGGTTTTCGTAGGCGTGCTCGGTGACCCACTTTTCGTCGGGGCGCTTGAGCAGGCCCCAGATTTCACTGGAGGCCGATTCTTCGGCGCAGCGCACCAGCTCGTGCCAGCCAAGATCGGCCAGCAGTTCGGCGCGGATGGTGACGTGTGAGCGCTGGTTGTGCGCGCCGTAATCAGAGATTTCTTTTGAGCACGGGCACAGCGATTTCACCGGCGCCACGATTTCGGCCCATACGCGGGTGTGGCCGGCGTTGGTTTCGACGATCCAGCCGCCTTGGTAATCGAGCAGGCTGCTCACGCCTGACACCGGTGCGTGTTTGCGGATGAAAAACGGAAAGCGCGCCTCGATGCGCCCCTCTGTGGCATGCAGCAACTCAAGCATCGCAGCCATCTCGGTGCGCAGCGTGTGGGTATCGAGCGGGCGGTCGAGTTGGTCGAGCCAGGCCACGAAGCGCGACATGTGCGTGCCCTTGCGTTCGGCGGGCAGGGCCACGTCGAGCGACCATGTGGCGACCGAGTGGCTGATGTCGCCTACGCCAGCGCCTACGCGCACTTGAATGGGATAGCGCAGATCGCGCACACCCACGCGCTGGATGGCCACGTGCCGTTCGTCACGCTCGCTTTGCGTGTCGGGGATGTGGTTGAGCATGGGGGGCAGGGTGTGGTCGTTCATCAAGGGATCTCAGCGGTCTCAACGGGGTGCTCGGCGTGAGCATCGCATGTCTTGGGCATCCTTGCGGGTGGCGAGGCTAAACGCAGCAGCGGGCACGGTTGGGGGGGATCAGGCTGCCGCAGCGCTGGCGGGGCGGTCGAGCACGTCGGCCAGACGTTCGCGAATCGAGCGCTCAATGCCCTCGGCATCCAGGCCATAGTGGCTTTGCAGGCGAGCCGGGTCGCCGTGCTCAAGGAATACATCGGGCAAACCCAGCATCAGGATGCGGCTGGCATGGCCGGCGGCGCTGAGCGCTTCGGCCACTGCGCTGCCGGCGCCACCCTGAATGCAGCCTTCTTCGACGGTGATGATGGCCTCGTGCGTGCGGGCAATATCGAGCACGGTGTCGACATCAAGCGGCTTGATGAAGCGCATGTTGACGACGGTGGCGTCGAGCCGCTCGGCAGCGTCGAGTGCCGGGTAGAGCGCGGGGCCGAAAGCGAGGATGGCGATGCGCTTGCAGGTGCTGGTGCGGCGCAACTCGGCGCGGCCCCAGGGCAGGGCGACCATGTTGCGTTGCGCTTCGGTGCCTATGCCGGCGCCGCGAGGGTAGCGCACACAGGCCGGGCCGTTGTGTTGGTAGGCCGTGTAGAGCGCTTGGCGGCATTCGTTTTCGTCTGCGGGCGCCAGCATGGCCATGTTCGGGATGCAACGCACGAAGGCAATGTCGAAGGCGCCGGCGTGGGTGGCCCCATCGGCGCCGACGATGCCGGCGCGATCCAGGGCAAACAACACCGGCAGGTTTTGGATCGCCACATCGTGGATGAGTTGATCGTAGGCGCGCTGTAAAAAGGTCGAATAGATGGCAACCACCGGCTTGAGCCCCTCACAGGCCAGCCCGGCGGCAAAGGTGACGGCATGCTGCTCGGCAATCCCGACATCGTGGTAGCGCCCCGGAAAGCGCTGCTCAAACTCAACCATGCCTGAGCCTTCGCGCATGGCCGGCGTGATGCCGACGAGGCGGGCGTCTTGCTCAGCCATATCGCACAACCATTGGCCGAAGATCTGGGTGAAGGTGGGGTTGCCCGGCGCAGCTTTTTTGAGCCCCTCGGCGGGGTTGAATTTGCCCGGGCCGTGATAGGCGATCGGGTCGGCTTCAGCGAGCTTGTAGCCGTAGCCTTTTTTGGTGACGACGTGCAGAAACTGTGGGCCTGAGCGATCGCGCAGGTTTTCGAGTGTGGGGATCAGGCTGTCGAGATCGTGACCGTCGATCGGGCCAACGTAGTTGAAGCCGAATTCTTCAAAGATCGTGGCCGGCACCACCATGCCTTTGGTGTGTTCTTCGAAGCGTTTGGCGAGTTCGTACAGTGGCGTGTTGCGCAGCACGTTTTTGGCGCCTTCACGCGCTGTGGCGTAAAACTTGCCCGACATCAGCCGTGCGAGGTGGCGGTTGAGTGCGCCTACCGGCGGCGAGATCGACATATCGTTGTCGTTGAGCACCACGAGCATGTCGGTGTGCGTGCCGTTGTGCGGAAAGCCAGCGTTGTTGAGTGCTTCAAACGCCATGCCGGCTGTCATGGCGCCGTCGCCGATGATGGCCACGGCCTTGCGCGCTTCCCCCTTGAGCTTGGCGGCCAGTGCCATGCCCAGCGCCGCTGAAATCGAGGTGCTGGAGTGTGCCGTGCCGTTGGTGGCGAACTCGCTGTCGTCGCGCCGCGGAAATCCGCTGCTGCCGCCCCATTGGCGCGCGCTGGCCATGCGCTCGCGTC
>CAZUCW010000011.1:52040-52747 GCA_964618825.1 uncultured Aquabacterium sp. | reverse complement strand
CTCCATGAACTCGCTCATATCGATGCGGATCATGTGATCGTCGCTGTCGAACAAAAAACCCGCCAGCGCCTTGCACAGCTCGGTTTTGCCCACGCCTGTGGGGCCCAAAAACAAAAAGCTGCCCAGCGGACGATTGGGATCAGACAAGCCTGCACGCGAGCGGCGAATGGCGTTGCTCACGGCGATGATGGCTTCGTCTTGCCCCACCACGCGCTCGTGCAGCTTGCCCTCCATCTGCAGCAGTTTTTCGCGTTCGCCCTGCATCAGTTTGGCCACCGGGATACCTGTGGCGCGAGCCACCACCTCGGCAATTTCTTCGGCGCCCACTTGCGTGCGCAGCAGCCTTGGCCCGGCGCCGTTTTGATCCTTTGAATCTTCTTTGGCTTGTGCTTCTTTCAGCCGCTTGTCGAGCTCAGGCAGCTTGCCGTATTGCAACTCGGCCACCTTGTTGAAATCGCCCTTGCGTTTGAGTTCTTCGATCTGGAACCTGATTTTGTCGATCTCTTCTTTCACTTGTGCCGAGCCCTGGGCCTGGGCTTTTTCGGCTTTCCAGACCTCTTCGAGATCGGCGTATTCGCGCTGCAGCTTGGTGATTTCTTCTTCGATCAAACCCATGCGTTTGATCGAGGCGTCGTCTTTTTCTTTGCGCACGGCCTCGCGCTCGATCTTGAGCTGGATCAGCCGGCGATCGAGCTTGTCCATCGCTT
>CAZUCW010000011.1:51691-52030 GCA_964618825.1 uncultured Aquabacterium sp. | reverse complement strand
CTGCGGCCTCGTCGATCAGGTCGATGGCCTTGTCGGGCAAAAAGCGGTCGGTGATGTAGCGGTGGCTCAACTCAGCAGCTGCCACGATGGCCGGATCGGTGATCTCAACACCATGGTGCACTTCGTATTTTTCTTGCAGGCCGCGCAGGATGGCGATGGTGGCCTCAACCGAGGGCTCGTCGACCAACACCTTTTGAAAACGACGCTCAAGAGCCGCATCTTTCTCGACGTATTTGCGGTATTCATCAAGCGTGGTGGCGCCAATGCAGTGCAGCTCGCCTCGCGCCAGCGCGGGCTTGAGCATGTTGCCGGCATCAATGGCGCCTTCGGCCTTGCCGG
>CAZUCW010000011.1:0-51681 GCA_964618825.1 uncultured Aquabacterium sp. | reverse complement strand
CCCCTCCCCACCCCCCCGCCCCGCCAAGAGCCCGGACCCGGCAACAACGGCCCCTACGGCCGGGCCGGCGCCCACCAGGGGGTGCAGCACATCGATAAAAAGAATGATGCGGCCTTCGTCTTGCGCCACCTCTTTGAGCACGGCCTTGAGGCGCTCTTCAAACTCACCGCGAAACTTGGCGCCCGCCAGCAGCCCGGCCATATCGAGCACCAACACACGCTTGTCGCGCAAGGTGTCGGGCACTTCGCCTGCCACGATGCGCTGCGCCAAACCTTCAACGATGGCGGTTTTGCCCACGCCAGGCTCGCCGATCAATACCGGGTTGTTTTTAGAGCGACGCTGCAGCACCTGGATGGCGCGGCGGATTTCGTCGTCTCGGCCGATCACCGGATCGAGCTTGCCCAAGCTGGCGCGCTCGGTGAGATCGAGTGTGTATTTTTTAAGCGCTTCGCGCTGGCCCTCTGCATCGGGGCTGTCGACTTTTTGGCCACCACGCACGGCCTCAATGGCTGCCTCAAGCGCCTTGCGCGTCAGGCCGTGCTCGCGCGCCAGCTTGGCGGTGTCACCCTTGTGATCGGTGAGCGCGAGCAAAAACATCTCGCTGGCGATGTAGGGATCGCCACGTTTGAGGGCTTCTTTTTCGGCACCCTGGATCAGCGCTACCGTATCGCGCCCAGCTTGCACGGCATCGCCGCCCTGTACTTGCGGGATCTTGTCGATCTCGGCATCCAGCGCCTTGGCCAGCCCAGCGGTGTTCACCCCGGCGCGCGCAAGCAATGCCTTGGGGCCGTCGGTTTGCTGGATCATCGCCAGCAGCACATGGGCCGGCTCGATGTAGGGGTTGTCGTGCGCCAGGGCCAGGCTTTGGCCATCCGCCAGGGCGTCTTGAAACTTGGTGGTGAGCTTATCGAGTCGCATAGAGCCTCCGTGGTCTGCTCAGCAGATAAGGAGTGTGGGCGAGTTTTCAAGCCCTGTGCGCGCCACCGATGCTCAAAATCTTTGTCATCCCAGCAAAAACCGCATCAGCCGCGCACCCAATGCTGCGCAGCCCAGGGCGCCCAGCACATGGGCCAAGGTGTGCGCCGCAGCCAGATCGAATCGCCCCCGTTCAACGAGCCAGAGAGATTCGGCCGAGAAGGTTGAAAACGTGGTGAGCCCGCCCAGCAGGCCGGTAACGCAAAACAGACGCATGGCCTCATTGGGCGCACGGCTGAACCATACCCAGCACGCCCCGGCCAGCAGGCCGCCGACGCAGTTCACCGCCAGTGTGCCCAAGGGCAGATCGGATACCAGCGGGTTGAGCCACACCGATGCCCGCCAGCGCAAGAGCGCCCCGAGGGCCGCCCCCACCACCACGGCTAAGACGCTGCTGAGCGAAAAGGCGTTGCTGCTCATGGTTGTTATCGGTGCGGTTAGAAAAACATCCAAGGGGGATCAGCCTTGTGCGCCGGTGTTGCCCGAACGCAACCCCCAACGTGCCAACGCGGCGTCGTCGCTATCGCGCGCGGCCACCCATTGAGCTTGAGCGCCGCGGTGTTCTTTCTTCCAGAACGGCGCGTCGGTTTTAAGCCAATCCATGATGAATTCACAGCCCTCAAACGCTGCGCCCCGGTGCCTCGCGGCCACCGCAACCAGCACAATCTGATCGCCCGGCAGCAAAGGCCCCACGCGGTGAATCACGGTAGCGGCACGCAATCCAAAGCGCTCACGTGCTGTGGCCACCATCCGCTCAATGGCGCGTTCGGTCATGCCAGGGTAGTGCTCAAGCTCCATCGCACGCAAACGCGCTGGTGCGCCGGGAGCTTCGGTGTCGCGCACGGTGCCGATAAAAGTTACCAGCCCACCGATTTCGAGATCGCCTGCACGCAAAGTGGCCACCTCGTGGCTGACATCAAAATCTTCGGTCTGGATGCGTACGTGCCAGTTCATGCCGGTGCCTCGCAGGGTTGAGGTGTCGGGCGGGTTTAACCGCCGGTAACGGGCGGAAAAAACGCCACCTCGGCCTGTGCTCCATCGGGGGTGATGGGCGTGGTGTCGTCGTTGCACATATCCATGTTGAGCGCCATGCGCAAAGCATGCCCGGGCCCCAACGCATCGGCATGCACATCGCTACGCGCCATCAATTGCTCGCGCACGGCACGCAGCGTTGTGCCGGCGGGCACATCGAGCGTTTCGCCATCGCCGAGGGCTTCGCGCACCGAAGCGAAATACCGAATCCGCACTTTGATCATCACACCCCCAGATCGGCAAACGCCACAAAACGCACCACATCGCCGCGCTGCACGGTCTGGCCTGGCGCCAGATCCACCAGGCCATCGGCCCACAACGCCGATGTCAACACGCCCGAGCCTTGATGCGGATACAGCTCAACCCCGCCCCCGACATTGCGCCGCGCACGCAAAAACTCGCGTCGCTGGCGATCGGCCTTGGGCCAATCAAAATCAGCGCGCAGCGCCTGCGCTACGGGCTGAGCTTCTTCGCGTCCGGACAGCCGCATCAACAATGGCCGCACCGCCATCAAAAAAGTAACGAAGCTGGCCACCGGATTGCCCGGCAAACCGACAAACAGCGCCGAACCCACCTGCCCAAAAGCCAGCGGCTTGCCGGGCTTGATAGCGAGTTTCCAGAGCGACAACGCACCCTCAGCCTGCACGGCGGGTTTGAGATGATCTTCTTCGCCCACCGACACCCCACCGCTGGTGATGATGAGATCGCTGTCGTGTGCCGCATCGCGCAAAGCCGAACGGGTGGCATCAAGCGAATCGGCCACGATACCCAGATCACGGCACTCGGCCCCCATGGCTTCGATCAGCCCACGCAGCGTAAAACGGTTTGAGTTGTAGATGCCGCCCGGCTTGAGCGGCTGGCCGGGCATGGCAAGCTCATCGCCCGTGCTGAACAGCGCCACACGCGGACGCCGCCACACGGGCAAGGTGGCGGCGCCCACCGAAGCAGCCAGCCCCATCGCCTGGGGCGACAGCCGAGTACCACGCGCGAGCACCACGCTGCCGGCCTGAATGTCTTCGCCACGGCGTCGAATCGCCTCACCCTGCCGGGGCACAACGTTTACGCACACGGCAGCCGTCGCTGCAGCCATGCCCTCTGCCGCGATGGCCGTGCAATGCTCTTGCATCACCACCGCATCTGCCCCCAGGGGCACCGGCGCCCCCGTAAAAATGCGGGCTGCCGTGCCTGGCTGCAGCGCAGCCCCCACGGCACCCGCAGCAATGCGTTGGCTCACCGGCAGCGTAACGCCAGCGGCAGGCACATCGATGCAGCGCAGTGCGTAGCCATCCATCGCACTGTTGTCGAGCGGCGGCACATCGATTGTCGAGGCCAGATCCTGAGCCAACACACGCCCCAGGGCGTCAAAGGTGTCAACTTGCTCGATAACGTTTGGCACCGGCACGGTGGCCAGCATGTGCGCCAACGCATCGTCGAGCGACATCAACGTCTTTGCCGCTGAGGTTGATGGATCAGCAGGAGGCGCGGTTTGAGAGGTGTTGAGAGAAGGAATACTCATAGCGCTGAGGATTGTCCAGCAAGAAGGCCAGAACCTGGGCCGGATCATTGAGATCAAGCACGGGCACATCTGCGGCCACACCCGGCGGCAACTCGGCGTGCATGTGCGTGGCCACGGCCACGATCAGCGGATCTTGCGTGCAGCGCAGCGGCTGTCCGTGCTCGGGGCGCCACACCTCGATCTTGGGAATCGGATCAAACTTAAATCCCTCAACCAACACCCAGGCCTCACGTCCGTCGTTTGGCGCACGCAGCTCACTCAGCAGTGTTGGCAGGCTCTGTTCGGCCTCAATCTCGCGCTCGCGCAGCACCGCTGTGCGCCGTGCCGACGCCACCACCACCTCGCACGCTCCGGCCTGCCGATGGCGCCATGAATCTTTGCCCGGCACATCGATATCAAAGCGGCAGTGAGCATGTTTGATCACCCCCACCCAACGCCCCGATTGCCGCAACAACGTGATCAACCGCTCAATCAGTGTCGTTTTGCCCGAGCCCGACCAGCCCGCAAAGCCCACCACGCGAATCACTGCCATCAAATCACCCCAAGCCGCCCAAAAGCAGCGCTCAAGCAGCGCAGTGCTGCTCGATGTAATCCTTGATGGATTGCGTGCTCGCGGGCATCACCGCAAACCGCTTAGGCAGCGCCTCAATGCCATCGAGTGCTGCCGGGCGCACCGGCTCGCGGCCCAGCGCCTCGCGGATGGTGTCGGCAAATTTAACGGGCAAGGCGGTTTCGAGCACCAACATCATGATGCCCGGATCGAGGTGCTCACGCGCCACCTTCAGCCCATCGGCCGTGTGGGTGTCGATCATCACCCCAAAGCGATCAAAAGTATCTTTGATGGTGGCCAAGCGGTTGGCATGAGTGCTCTTGCCCGAAGCGAAGCCAAAGCCCGCCACGCGCACAAACTCAGCGGCGTCGAGCGTAAACGCTCCGCGCTGCTCAACCTCATCTTTAAACAGCACCCTCGTGCGGCTGCCATCGCGGCCCAGCAAATCGAACACAAAACGCTCGAAATTTGAAGCCTTCGAGATGTCCATCGACGGGCTTGATGTTTCGTAGGTTTCAGCCGATTTGCGCACCCGATACGTGCCCGTGCGAAAAAATTCGTCGAGCACATCGTTTTCGTTGGTTGCCGCCACCAGTTTGTGAATCGGCAACCCCATCATGCGTGCCACATGGCCTGCGCAGATATTGCCAAAGTTGCCCGATGGCACCGTAAAACTCACGCGCTCATCGTTGTTCTTTGTGGCCTGAAAGTAGCCCGCAAAGTAATACACCACCTGTGCCAGCAAACGCGCCCAGTTGATCGAGTTAACGGTGCCGATCTTGTATTTGCGCTTGAACTCAAGATCGTTGCTGACCGCTTTAACGATATCTTGGCAATCATCAAACACCCCTTGCACCGCAAGGTTGTGGATGTTTGGGTCCTGCAGGCTGAACATCTGCGCCTGTTGAAACGGGCTCATGCGGCCATGCGGGCTCAACATGAACACCCGCACCCCCTGTTTGCCACGCATGGCATATTCGGCAGCGCTGCCGGTGTCGCCCGAGGTGGCCCCCAGAATATTGAGCTGCTCGCCACGGCGTCCCAACTCATACTCAAACAAATTGCCCAGCAACTGCATGGCCATGTCTTTAAAGGCCAGCGTTGGGCCATTCGACAAAGCCTCGAGCCGCAGCCCCGGCTCAAGCGATTTGAGCGGCACGATCTCGTTGGTTCCAAACACCTGTGCGGTGTAGGTTTTGGCCGTGAGGGCCTTCAGATCATCCGCCGGAATGTCGTCGATATAGAGCGACAAAATCTCAAACGCCAGCTCGTGATACGGCAAGCTGCGCCAGCGGGTGAGCGTGGCGTCATCCACCTTGGGGTAATGTGTTGGCAGATACAGCCCGCCATCGGGCGCCAGCCCCTCGAGCAAAATCTCAGAAAAGCCGCGCGCCGTTTGATCGCCTCGGGTGCTGATGTATTTCATGGGGTGGATCAGGCCAATTCTTCTTTACGGATACGCACGATGGGCGCGAGCACGGTCGGCAGCGCCTGCAACTGCGCAAGCGCTTGGTTCATGCGGCCCTCTTCGGTGTCGTGCGTGAGGATGATCAGATCGGTTTGCTTCTCGTGCTCGCCCGCCTCGCGCTGCAGCACGGCATCGATCGAAATGTCGTTATCGGCAAGAATGCGTGTGAGCGTGGCCAGCACGCCTGTTTGATCGGCCACGCGCAAGCGCAGATAAAACGCCGTGCGCACCTGCTCGATCGGCAAAATCGGCATGCTCGACAGCTCATCGGGCTGAAACGCCAGATGCGGCACCCGATGATCGGGATCAGCCGTGTGCAGCCGGGCGATATCCACCAAATCGGCAATCACCGCTGAAGCCGTTGGCTCCGAGCCCGCGCCCTTGCCGTAATACAACGTTGTGCCCACGGCATCACCCTGCACCACCACGGCGTTCATGGCACCTTCAACGTTGGCAATCAGCCGCTTGGCCGGGATCAACGTAGGGTGCACACGCAACTCAATGCCCTGCTCACGGCGCCGCGCAATACCCAACAGCTTGATGCGATAACCCAGTTGCTCGGCGTAGGCGATATCGGCCCCTTGCAGCTTGGTGATGCCTTCAACATGCGCCCTGTCGAATTGCACCGGCACGCCAAAAGCAATGGCACTCATGATCGTGGCCTTATGGCCCGCATCAACGCCCTCGATATCAAAAGTTGGATCTGCTTCGGCGTAGCCCAGGCGCTGAGCCTCTTTGAGCACCACATCGAAATCCAGCCCCTTATCGCGCATCTCGCTGAGGATGAAATTGGTGGTGCCGTTGATGATGCCCGCCACCCACTGAATCTGGTTGGCCGTAAGCCCTTCGCGCAGCGCCTTGATGATCGGTATGCCGCCAGCCACTGCAGCCTCAAACGCCACCATCACACCCCGCTCGCGCGCTGCTGCAAAAATCTCGGTGCCATGCACCGCCAGCAGCGCCTTGTTGGCCGTAACCACATGCTTGCCTGCCTCAATGGCTTTGAGCACCAGCGTGCGTGCCACACCATAGCCACCGATGAGCTCGATCACGATATCGACGTTCGGATCTGCAACCACCTCATTGGCGTCCCCCACCACCTTCACGCCATCACCCACGATGGCGCGAGCGCGCTCAACATCGAGATCAGCCACGGCGGTGATCTCAATGCCACGCCCGGCGCGGCGGCGAATTTCATCTTGATTACGGCGCAGCACATTAAACGTGCCACTGCCCACCGTGCCAATACCCAGCAAGCCCACGCGGATTGGGCCAAGGGAAGGTGCTTTCATCTTTGATCTCCGGGGCGCCCTCACCTGCGAGTGGCGACATTTCAGATTGCGTTTTAAAGGGGATGCTTTTGATGGCGTTTGCGATAGCCATCCAAAAAATGGCTAATGCGGCTGATCGCTTCGGTCAGATCATCAACGTTGGGCAAAAAAACCAGCCTGAAATGATCGGTGCCTGGCCAGTTAAAGCCCGAGCCTTGCACGATCAGCACCTTTTCTTCGGCCAACAGCTCGTAGGCGAATTGCTGATCGTCTTCGATCGGATAGAGCGCCGGATCGAGACGCGGAAACATATACAGCGCGGCCTTGGGCTTCACCACGCTCACGCCCGGAATCTGGTTAAGCAGCTCATACGCCAGATCGCGCTGGCGGCACAAACGCCCCGTGGGGGCAACCAGATCCTTGATGCTCTGATAACCGCCCAGCGCGGTCTGAATCGCCAACTGCCCAGGCGTGTTGGCGCACAGCCGCATCGAAGCCAGCATATTGAGCCCCTCGATGTAATCAGCCGCACGACGCTTGTCGCCCGACACCACCATCCAGCCCGCGCGATAGCCACACGATCGGTAGTTTTTCGAGAGCCCGTTGAAGGTGACAAAAAACACATCATCAGCCAGCGAAGCAATGCTGGTGTGCGTGTTGCCATCAAACAGCGTTTTGTCGTAGATCTCATCGGCGAACACGATCAAATCGTGCTCGCGCGCCACCTGCACGATCTCTTGCAGTATCGAATCTGGGTAGAGCGCGCCGGTCGGGTTGTTCGGGTTGATCACCACGATGGCTTTTGTGCGTGGCGTGATCTTGGCGCGAATGTCTGCGATATCGGGCAACCAATCGCTTTGCTCATCGCACAGGTAATGCACAGGGCGACCGCTCGAGAGCGATACGGCGGCGGTATAGAGCGGATAGTCGGGTGCCGGCAGCAGCACCTCATCGCCATCGTTGAGCAAGGCGTTCATCGCCATCACGATCAACTCAGAGGCGCCATTGCCCAGATACACATCGTCGACCGTTACGCCCGCGATATTTTTTTCTTGCGTGTAGTGCACCACCGCCTTGCGAGGCGCAAACAGGCCTTTTGAATCGGTGTACCCCGCCGCATCGGGCAGATTGCGGATCATGTCTTGCACGATCTCATCAGGGGGCTCAAGCCCGAACACCGCCAGATTGCCGATGTTGAGCTTGATGATCTTGTGCCCTTCTTCTTCCATCTCGCGTGCCTTGGCCAGCACGGGCCCACGGATGTCGTAGCACACGTTGGCGAGCTTGCTGGACTTGACGACGGGTTTCAAAGGAGGCTCCGGACGCAGACGCAAAGCTAGAATTTAACCACACCCCCCAGGCGCTGCACCTGGGCGTGCGCTCGTTTGCGCGGTGGTTTCTTCTTGCTAACAAGCCTTCTGAATCTCGATTTCAACCTTGAAGCTGCAACCCGATCGCGCCACGGGCGTCAACGTGATCAATGCCTGTCTCGACGACCACCTCATCGTTAACGGGCAGGTGTGGCGCCAGCCACTTTTGTTGAGCGCTCAGGGCGATCCAGTGATGTGGGATGTAGGGCGGTTCGATGAACTTGCCTCAGAACACTTCGAGCGCATCGCTCGCCTGGCGCCCGAGCTGGTGATTTTGGGCAGCGGCAAACGTTTGCGCTTTGCGCATCCCAGCATCACCCAGCCTTTGATGGCGCAGCGCATCGGCATCGAAACCATGAGCACGGCTGCGGCCTGTCGCACCTTCAATGTTTTGGCCAATGAAGGCCGACGCGTGCTGGCCGCCATGCTGATCAGCGAGTGATTCCTTTGGGCGGTTTTTGGGCGTGAATTCGTCTGAGAGCGTGTGCTTGGCACGAAGCTGAGAGAGCGCTGCGCCGAAGATTTATAATGGCGGACTGTTTCTCGGTCGGCATTCATCCCTAAACTTCATGACGCCAGCTCTCAACAAACCTCTGCCGGAATTTGAAGCGCTTGCAACCGGAGGCGTGAAGTTCAGCCCCCAAGCGTTCGCCGGGCAGATTGTGGTGCTCTACTTCTATCCCAAAGATCACACCCCGGGCTGCACCACAGAGTCGATGCAGTTTCGAGACAAACACAAAGAATTCGCCAAGGCTGGCGCGGTGGTTTTTGGTGTATCGCGCGACAACATGGCTTCGCACGATAAGTTCAAAGAAAACCTTGAACTGCCGTTTGAGTTGATCGCAGATACCGAAGAAAAACTCTGCCACATGTTTGGCGTGGTTAAAAACAAGATCATGTATGGCAAAAAGGTCAAGGGCATTGAGCGCAGCACCTTCATGATCGACGCCAACGGCGTGTTGCGCGAAGAGTGGCGCGGCATCAAGGTGGCGGGCCACGTAGACGACGTGCTCAAAGCCGTGAAGGCGCTCAAAAAAGAAGCCGCCTGATTTTTCTTGACGGCATCGTGAAGGGCACATCTTCGTGTTATCGATGATGTGCCTTTTTAACGACGTATGGTCTGTACGGTGTTGCGCGTAGCGCGCGTGTGCATAATGAGCCCATGCTCTTGAGCGCACTCAACGAGTTCCGACAAAAAAGCCGCTTCGGTTGTCCGAGCGGCTTTTTGCTTTTTTCGGCCAGCTGACGTTTTTATCTATGCCTCTGCCCAAGCCTCCTACCAAGCGCGCGTCCATCCTCAGCCCTCAAGATTACGAATCCACCGCTGCACCTCGTGTGCGCAAAAGCTCGGCAAAACGGGCAGAAACCGCTGCGGCCCCTGCGCTGCTTGATCTGCAAGACGCCGACGCCCCCGCGTCGGCTGCTGCGGTTACCGGCATGGGCGTGATCGAACGCGCCAAAGCCTCATCGGCTCAGGCCTCATCCCCGCTGACGGTTGCTGCGCCTCAAGCCAGCGCCAAGCCCGCACGCGAGCGCAAGCCACGCCATATTGGGCCAGCCAAGATGTTTGTGCTCGACACCAATGTGTTGATGCACGATCCGATGTCGCTGTTTCGCTTTGATGAGCACGATGTCTATCTGCCAATGATCACGCTCGAGGAGCTTGATAACCACAAAAAAGGCATGACCGAAGTGGCACGCAATGCACGGCAGGTGAGCCGTGAGCTCGATGCGCTGGCCGCAAACAGTGCCTTAGGCTCTAGCGAGGGTATTGCGCTGGCAAAAACCGGGCATCGCGAGGCGTTGGGGCGTTTGTTTTTCCAGACGACGCTGCTCGATGTGCATCTGCCCACGGGGCTGCCTCAGGGCAAAGCCGACAACCAAATTCTGGGTGTGGTGCAGTCGCTGCGTGAGCATCTCAAAGACCGCGATGTGGTGCTGGTGTCGAAGGACATCAACATGCGCATCAAGGCGCGCGCACTCGGCTTGCCGGCCGAAGACTATTTCAACGACAAGACGCTCGACGATGGCGATTTGCTCTATACCGGCGTGCTGCCCTTGCCCAGCGATTTTTGGGATCGCCACGGCAAGACGATGGAGAGCTGGCAACAAGGCGGATCGACCTTCTATCGCATCAGCGGCCCGCTCGTGCCGGCATTGTTGGTCAATCAGTTTGTCTATCTCGAAAGCCCGGGCGTGGCACCGCTGTACGCTAAGGTTACCGAGATCACAGGCAAAACAGCGGTGCTCAAAACGCTCAAAGACTATACGCACCAGAAAAACGCGGTGTGGGGCGTAACGGCGCGCAATCGTGAACAAAATTTTGCCCTCAATCTGCTGATGGACCCTGAGTGCGATTTCGTTACGCTCACCGGCACGGCAGGCACGGGTAAAACGCTGATGACGTTGGCCGCAGCGCTGGCGCAGATTCTTGATGATCGGCGCTACACCGAGATCATCGTGACGCGTGTCACCGTACCCGTGGGTGAAGATATCGGCTATCTGCCAGGCACCGAAGAAGAAAAGATGTCGCCCTGGATGGGGGCGCTCGATGACAACCTTGAGGTGCTGGCTCGCGCCGATACCGGCTCTGGCGAATGGGGGCGCGCCGCAACGCAAGAGCTGGTGCGCTCGAAGGTGAAGATCAAGAGCATGAACTTTATGCGAGGGCGCACGTTCTTGAACAAATTCGTGCTGATCGATGAGGCGCAAAACCTCACACCCAAGCAGATGAAAACGTTGATCACGCGCGCCGGGCCAGGCACCAAGATCGTGTGTCTGGGCAACCTCGCTCAGATTGACACCCCCTACCTCACCGAGGGTAGCTCGGGCCTAACTTACGCGGTTGATCGTTTCAAGGGATGGCCGCATAGCGGGCACGTGATGCTCGCGCGCGGCGAGCGTTCGCGTTTGGCTGATTTCGCTTCAGAGGTGCTTTGAGTTGCGCTCAAACACGCCGATGCTCTCGACGTGTGCGGTGTGCGCAAACATATTGATCACGCCCGCAGCTACACAGCGGTATCCCGCCTGATGTACCAGCAGCCCAGCGTCGCGCGCAAGTGTGGCTGGGTTGCAGCTCACGTAGACAATGCGCTGCGGTGGTTGGTAACCGGCTGGCGTTGTCTCGCCATTGAGCTCGGCTTGGTGCACATCGGACAGCGCCTTGATCAGCGCGAAAGCACCTTCGCGAGGCGGATCGATCAGCCATTTGTCGGCCACACCGTAGCGTGCGAGATCGGCAGCGTCGAGCTCAAAAAGGTTGCGCGCCTCGAAGCGCACGTTGTTTTGCAGGCCGTTGAAGGCGGCGTTTTCACGTGAGCGTGCAACGAGCGTTTCGCTGCCTTCGATGCCGAGCACTTCGCGCGCTTGCGTGGCCAGGGGTAGCGTGAAGTTGCCCAGGCCGCAGAACCAATCAATCACCCGCTCGCTCGGTTGTGCATCAAGCAGTTTGAGCGCGCGAGCCACCATCACGCGGTTGATGTGGTGATTCACCTGCGTGAAATCGGTCGGTTTAAACGGCATGGTGACGCCGAATTCGGGCAACGTGTAGCGCAAGGTGGGGCCGCCGGCATCGAGCAGGTGCACCGTATCAGGCCCTTTGGGCTGCAGCCACCATTGCACGCTGTGTGTTTGCGCAAAGGCGCGCAGGCGTTGTGCATCGCGATCACTCAGTGGCTCAAGATGGCGCAGCACGAGCGCGGTAACGTCTTCGCCTACGGCCAGCTCGATTTGCGGCAGGCGATCGCGTTGATCCATGCTGGCAATGAGTTCGCGCAGCGGCATGAGTAACGCAGAGGCGTGCGCAGGCAGGATTTCGCAGCTTTCCATATCGGCCACATAGCGTGATTTGCGCTCGTGAAACCCAATCAGCACTTTGCCTTTTTTGGGCACGTGGCGCACCGACAGCCGGGCGCGATAGCGGTAGCCCCAGGCAGGGCCATCAATGGGGCGCAACACCACATCGGGCCGCACTTTGCCCAAATGCCAGAGGTTGTCTTCGAGGGTGCGTTGTTTAACGGCCAGTTGCGCCGCCGCATGAAAGTGCTGCATCGCGCAACCGCCGCACAGGCCAAAATAGCGACAACCGGGCGACACGCGCTGGGCGCTGTCGCACTGCCGCTCAATCATCGTGGCCTGTTCCCAGTTGTTTTTTTTGCGCTGAACCTGAACGCGCACGCGCTCGCCGGGCAGCGCGCCGTCGATGAAGACCACTTTGCCATCGGCACGGTGGGCAACCCCCTGGGCTTCAAGATCAAGGGATTCGACGTGCAGCCAGCCAGCGAGATCATCCGTGCTGGCAGCGGCGGCGGTGGTCGTGTCGTGCGGCAAATTGGCTGGCGTATGGGGCGCGATGGCAAGGGATTCGGAGCTCATGCCCCCGATTGTCTCAGGTCGAACCGGCGCTGAGGCTTTGGCCCACCGCAATCACCTGGGGGGCAATAGCTTGGCCGGATCGACCGGGCGCCCCTGGCGTCGAATCTCGAAATGCAGCTCGACGCGATCAGCTTCGGTAGCGCCCATTTCGGCGATTTTTTGCCCTCGGCGCACAGCCTGATCCTCTTTAATCAGCAGGGCTTGGTTGTGTGCGTAAGCGGTGAGGTAGGTGGTGTTGTGTTTGATGATGATGAGGTTGCCGTAGCCGCGCAGGCCAGATCCGGCGTAGACCACTTTGCCATCGGCTGCGGCCAGCACGGGATCGCCTGCTTTGCCGCCGATCGAAATGCCTTTGTGGCGAACATCATCAAACCCGGTGAGCGTCGAGCCGCCCGCCGGCCAGCCCCACCGAATATCGTCGTCGCCTTCTTTGGCAGCGGTTGCATTGCCATTGGCCGACGCGGGTGTGGCGCTTGGCGCCGATGCTGCTGAGGCACCAGACGCTGCCGAAGCAGCTGCCCCCGACGCGGCAGCCGGCAGCGGCTTGCTCTCAAGTGGGCGGGTTTCAATTTTGGATGTGCTCACCGGCTTGGCTGCTACAGCCGTGGCGGCTTCGGCTGCGGGTGGTACAACGCGCAACACTTGGCCGGATTCGATGAGATTGGGGTTGTCGAGGTTGTTCCACCTGACGAGATCGCGCCAGTTTTGCCCCGAATCAAGTGCCACGCGGATCAGCGTATCGCCTGGCTTGACAGTGTAATAACCCGGTTTGCCGGCGTTTTCGGCGCCCGGTAGCGGTTTGGCTGGGCTTGATGCGTCGGTGGCGCGCACAGAGCCCACGCTTCGATCTTCAACAGCAGCTTGATGCTGGCGCGTGGCGCAACCGGCCAAAACCAGCGTGGCCAGCAAAGCGCTACAGGCAGCAGCACGCCCCAGCCTGAGGGATCGATGAGCGCAAAAAACAGAGAAGGTGTTCATGTATGCAATCGGCTGCGCGGGGCAGCAAACGGCCTGAGTGGGCGGGCCAAAAAAGTCCAGACTTCAGACGACGCCGGATTTTAGGGGGACGAACAACACCGCCTCTTGTGTGCTGCGCACCAGCTCACCACTGTGTAAACGATCAACGATTACCAAGCTTTGGCGGCCACTGTGGGCATCTTCGAGCGGTGCAACCAGGCGTCCGCCCACAGCGAGCTGATCCAGCCAGGCTTGCGGCAGGTTTTGGCCACCCGCTGCAGCGATGATGCTGTCGTAAGGAGCCAGTGGTGCGTGGCCCAACATGCCATCCCCCCACACCAGCCGCAGATGGGGGATGTGCATGTGCCGCAGATGTTGGCGGGCTTTGTCGTGCAAAGGCTTGAGCCGCTCGATCGACACGATCTGGCGCCCCAAACACGACAGCACGGCTGCTTGATAGCCGCAACCTGTGCCGATTTCAAGCGTGCGCCCCAGCGGTAGCTCATCGCCGTCGGGCAAGCCCGAGCGTTGACACAGCAGCTCGATCATGCGCGCTACCGATGAGGGCTTGGAGATCGTTTGCTCTAACCCGATCGGCAAGCTGGTGTCTTCATAGGCTTGTCCGGCCAGGGCTGTGTCGACAAAACGGTGTCGTTCGATGCGGTTCATGGCGTCCAACACGCGAGCATCGGTGATGCCACTGTGCTGCAACCTCTCAACCATGCGACGCCGTACGCTGGCTGAATCCAGCCCCAGGCCTGAGGGTGCCTGATTCAGGCGTTGATCGCGTGCGGCTTCGGATACGGGCCGTTGCGGACGCAGCAAGGCCCGGTGAGCCGGTGCAGCGGCTGGTGGCGCCGCCGGTGCTGCAGCCGCTGCGCTTTTGCGCCCAACGATGCCTGGCGGCACCACTTGGGCCGGATCAACCAGACGCCGCGCAGCAGGCGCCGAAACCTTATCAAGCGGCAGCGGAAAATGCCGGGCGCGCGGCTTGCCGTTTTTTGGATCATGAGCACTCATGCTGCGCAGCCTTTGCGCTGCGCGCTCAACGTGTGCTCAACCATTGTTGCCAGCCCGGCTGTGCGGCGTGATCGGTGAGATCAACCTGTAGCGGCGTGATCGAGACACAGCCTTGCGCTGCGGCATAAAAATCGGTGCCCTTGCCGGCCTCGCGCGCATCGCCGGCTGGGCCGATCCAGTAGATTGGCTCGCCACGCGGATTCGTTTGCGCGATCACGGGCTCGCTAGCGTGGCGGCGGCCCAATCGCGTTATCAGCCTTGGCGCACGCGACGCACCCGCCTGTGCCGGAATGTTGACGTTGAGCAGCCACGGCCCGGTGGCGGGAGGATGCGCAATCACCTGCTCAATGAGCTGGCGTGCCACGGCGGCTGCCTCATCGAGGTGATCCCACCCTTTTTGCACCAGCGAAAAAGCGATGGCGGGAATGCCGAAAAGATAGCCCTCCATGGCGGCTGCGACAGTGCCCGAATAAAGTGTGTCGTCGCCCATGTTGGCCCCGTTATTGATGCCCGATACCACCAAATCCGGCTTGGTAGGCAAGACCCCCGTAAGCGCGAGATGCACGGCATCAGAAGGCGTGCCATTGACATATCTGAAGCCATTGGCTGCGGTGTATAGGCTCAGTGGCCGATTGAGGGTGAGCGAGTTTGATGTGCCACTGGCGTTCTGCTCGGGGGCAAACACGTCAATGTGCCCCAAGCCCTCACAGGCTCGCACCAGCGCTTGCAGGCCGGGCGCCAGATAGCCGTCGTCGTTTGCAACCAGGATATGCATGTAGCCGATTGTAGGCAGACGCCTTGCGCCGGGCGGCGGCTTGACAATACGACAACCTTCGCAGCCCCCCCTGCCTGAGCGTGCATCGCGCAACATGCGAAGCGTCTGGGGGGCTGTCTGGGGCGAACGTGGATAATCGACGCCCTAGCAGTAACCCCTCGATAACGTTTCTCTTACAGTGGGCTGCCGCAGCCGCAAGCGATGCGGGCGCAGCGAGGTAACTGTCCTATGGGCGTCAAAGTTCTTATCGTTGAAGACAATCCGGTCGCTCGCAGCTTTTTGGGCCGCGTGGTGCGCGAGAGCTTCAGTGACGTCTCAGAAATCGCCGAGGCGGGCGACCTTGAGTCCGCGCGCCGACAACTCGGGCACCGCGCTGGCCAGCGTGCAGCCGCCGCCGCCGATGGTTTCAAGCTGGTGTTGGTCGATCTCGAGTTGCCTGATGGCAGCGGCCTGGAGCTGCTCAGTGAGCTGGCGGCCTATCCCGCTACACGCATCGTCACCACTTTGTATTCGGATGATGAGCATTTGTTTCCGGCGCTGCAGTGCGGTGCTGATGGCTATTTGCTCAAAGAAGACCGCTTTGAGGTGCTGGTTGAAGAGCTGCAAAAAATTGTGCGTGGACAGCCGCCGCTGTCGCCGGCCATCGCTCGCCGCTTGTTGACGCACTTTCGACAAGGCGATGCACCGCAAGGCGACCGTGGCGCCCAGCCCTCGGGATTTGGCCATTCGGGGTTTCAGCCTTCGGGCTTTCAACACTCGGGTTTTTCGAATTCGGGGCCGGGCGATTTTCAGCATGGACGATCTGCGCCCGCTGAGCGTGCACAACCCGATCACGAGCGCCTGACACCACGCGAAAACGAGGTGCTCACCTACTTGAGCAAAGGGTTCACGATCAAAGAGATCGCCAACCTGATGGGCATCAAGTGGTTTACGGTTAACGATCACATCAAGTCGATCTATAAAAAGCTGAATGTGTCGAGCCGCGCCGAAGCTGCGGTTCTCGCCAGCAAGCAAGGGTTGGTTTGATCCTGTATGCGGGGTGCAATGCCGTGCGGCGCCGGCAAAACAGACACGGGCAGATACGGCCATGATGCCCCCTTCACCCTCTGAAGCAGCTAGCGCACAGCACCCAAGCCCGCCGCGCACGCTCGATGAAATCCTCGCCGAAGAGGCCAGCCACCCGCAAAAATTGGGCTGGCATTGGCTCTTGAGTCGTTTGCAGGGCCGTCGCCCGTTGACGATGGAGCGTTTGTTTGAGCGGCTCTATCGCATGGCCCGTGAGCTTGAAATCCAACCGGCGCACGCGGCTGCATCACTTGAACAGCTGTTGTGCGAGCTGTTTGAGCCCATTGAGGTGCTGCCGCTGCGCGACACCCTGCCCGGCTCGCGCGTGCTGTGTAACGGGGCCGCGATGCTTGTGCCGGTGCCGCTGCTGGGCGAAATGCCTTGCGCAGAAACCGGCATCCGCTCGCTGCTGGTGCGTCATGCCGGCAAGGGGCGGCGGCTGTTTGGTGCGGATGACGCTCAGCTCACGGATCGCATCGTTGAGCAGTTGCACCGCGCGGTGGTTTTTGATCGTGCCGTTGAACAAGGGCGTTGCGAGGAACGCTCGCGCATTGCGCAGGATTTGCACGACGACATCGGTGCGAGGTTGCTCACGTTGATGTACCAGGCGCCAACGCCTGAGATGGAGGATTACATCCGCCACACGCTGCAAGATCTCAAGACCCTGACGCGCGGCCTGGCGGCGCAAAGCCATCGTTTGTCGGACGCTGCTGGTGAGTGGAAGGCCGATCTGAGCCAGCGCTTGACCCTGGCGCACTGCGAACTGCAATGGCTGTTGAGCCACGATCAGGATGTGGTGCTGACGATGGTGCAGTGGTCGGCCTTGACGCGCATCTTGCGTGAGCTGGTGAGCAACACGATTGCCCACGCGCGTGCCAGCCGCGTGGCGATATCGATCGAGCTGCTCAACGATCGCCTGAGCCTGAGCGTGAGCGACGACGGTTGCGGGCGAGATCCGCAGCGGTGGTCTCATGGCCTGGGGCTGGGCGGGGTGCGCAAACGTGTGAAGCAGCTCGGCGGCACGGTGGAGTGGCTGCCACAGGAGCCACAGGGGATCATGTGTCAGGTGTGTGTACCCCGGTTGTCTAAATGCACCGAAGACGCCTGCCGGGAATTTGCTGCTGCTGCATCCAGCAAGGCCTGAACCCAAGGGCGGATTTCGCCGTTGGCGCTGTTCCGCCGGGTGTTTTTTGGCGTGGAGGTGTCCCGGCTTCGGTTCAATCCCATGGGCCAAGGGGCAAGTGCAAGCGGTTTTTTGGGTTCTGTGCCCAGACGTTTGAGGATGTGCGCCCGAAGCACCGCCACGCCGCTAGAGGCATCGATCCCCAACAACACCTGCAGCGGTGCCACCGAACGTGGTGGGGCAGCGGTGGTCGATTCGATCTCGCGCAGCACAAACACCGGCGCAGCAGCCACTTGAGCCAGGGCATGTAGCCGCCGCAAAGGCTCGGAACGCTCTTGAGACAGCCAGAGGATCATGGCGCCTACCGCGCCGCTGCGCAGCGCCTGGGCAGCGGCAGTCGGCATGCGCTGCCCTTGGCTACGGATGGAGCGCACATCGCACGACAGCACCCCTGCTTGCGCCAGGCCGGGCAAATGTTGAGGCCAGGGCGACCCCACCAGCCATAGCGGCCGCCCGGCGCCGATCTGGCCACACTGCACGGCTTGCTCAAGCGCGGGCAGCAGCAGGCGCCATTCGAGCCAACTGTTGGAGGGTTGCAGGATTTCGGTAACGGCATGCAGGGGCCAACCGCCGCCGGGCAGCTCGGCGTTGAGCTCAGCAAAGCCACTGGGCAGGATGCCACCCGGCGCCCACCCCGCGTGGCGCGGCTCTTGAGCCACGCACATGGCGGACGGCTGGATGGCCGGGGCTGCTGTTGTAACGATGAGCGAAGCGGGCATGTTGAATGGCCTCAAATCATTAAAAGCATGTATGAATTTACAGTATCAAAAGAATCAAATCACTCCCCCCATCGGGCGGCATTGCGGATGGGCAGCTGATGAGCGATGAACGGCAAGGCGGATCAAGGCGAATTGGCCTGGCTTGGGTATGCTGAAACGCTATGAACACACCGCTTTTCAGCAGCCCGGCTGCGGGTTTCGATCAACCGCTGGCCGTGTTGCGTGCCTGCCATGAACGCATTCAGCGCCAGTGCCGCACGCTGCAACGCTTGGGGCCTCATGTGGCCGAACATGGCGCTGATGCCGCCGCTCGCGAGGCCGCGCGAGCGGTGTTGCGTTACTTCGATATTGCCGGCGTGCATCACCATGCGGATGAAGAGGACACCCTTTTTGTGATGCTGCGCACGCACACCGAGGCACCCGGGCACGCGGGGGTGCTGGCGGGCATTGAGCAACTCGAGCGCGATCACCGCCGCATGGAGCAGGCTTGGGCGACGTTGCGCGAGGCATTGCTGCGCTTGGCCGAGGGCGATGCTGCAGCCTACGATGCAACGCAGATTCATGAATTCATCGCGTTATATGCGCAACATATCGAGCTCGAAGAACGTGAGGTTTATGCCCCCGGCGAGGCCATGTTGACACCCGATGAGCTCATGAGGCTGGGGCGTGCAATGGCAGATCGGCGAGGGGTGGCCTTTGCCCTTTAGCGCTTTAGCGCTTGTTTTGGAGATCCAGCGTGATCCTCACTGCCCTGCCCGATCGATCCGATGCTGGTGTGCGAGCGTTTGTTTGTGATCAGCTTGCAGCCCATCCTCAAGGGCCACTTGCACTGCTGCAAGTGCTGCGGCAGGTGCAGCACGCATTTGGCTGCGTCCCCTCTGAAGCGATCAACGCGATCGCCCATGCCTGGGTTTTGCCGCTAACCGCTGTGCGCAGCGTGGTGAGCTTTTATCACTTCTTGAGCTTCGAGCCGCGCGGCACGTTCACGATCTACATCAGCGACAGCCCTACGGATCGCATGCTGGGCAACGAGGCCGTGATGGCTCAGCTGTGCCAATCGCTGGGCGTGCACGAGGGGCGAACGCGCGCGGATGGCCGTGTATCGCTGCATCGCACGTCATGCACGGGCCTATGTGATCAAGGCCCGGCAGGGTTGGTGAACGGGCTTGCGCTACCCCGCCTGACGCCCGAGCGTGCGCGGCAGATGGCACGCCTGATCGACGACGCTGTGCCGCTGGCGCAGTGGCCGTGTGAGTGGTTTGCCGTGCACAACCCGGTATGGCGCGTTGAGGCCACGCTCAAGCAGCCGATTGCACCAGGCGCTGCCTTGCGTTCAGCCGTGGCACTCGGCCCCGAGGGCGTGCTGCAGGCTCTGCGTGATGCCCATTTGCGCGGACGTGGCGGCGCCGGTTTTGCTACTTGGCAAAAATGGCAGGCTTGCCGCAATGCGCCGGGCCCACGCGCCATCACCTGCAATGCCGATGAGGGCGAGCCGGGCACGTTTAAAGACCGCATGTTGTTGATGCATTGGGCGCATGAGGTTTTTGAGGGGATGACGATTGCCGCCCTCACGGTGGGCGCGGCTCAAGGTTTTTTATATTTGCGCGGCGAATACGCTTTTATCGAGCCTGCGCTGTGCGAGGTGCTGGCCGCGCGCCGCGCTGCGGGGCTTCTTGGCGCCAATGTGCAAGGCAGCGGACAGCCGTTTGATATCGAGATCCACCTTGGCGCGGGCGCCTATGTGTGCGGCGAAGAAACCGCGTTGCTTGAGTCGGTTGAAGGCAAGCGTGGTATTCCGCGTTCGCGCCCGCCTTTCCCGGTTGATCGTGGCTATCTCGATCAACCCACGGTGAACAACAACGTTGAAACTTTTGTGCAAGTGGCGCAGATCGCGCTGCACGGCGCTGGGTGGTTTGCGCAACATGGCACCGAGAGCTCGCGCGGCACGCGCATCCTCAGCGTGTCGGGCGATGTGGCCCGGCGCGGCCTCTACGAAGTGCCGTGGGGTATCACCGTGGCCGAGGTGCTCGACGAGGCCGGCGCGGTGGATGTGCAGGCCGTGCTGGTGGGGGGGCCGTCGGGCACGTTGATCGATGCGCGCCAATTGCAGCGCCAGATCAGCTTTGAAGATCTGCCCACAGGCGGTGCGTTCACGGTGTTCAACCGCAGCCGTGATCTGCTCGATGTGGCGCGTCAATACACGCATTTTTTTGCCAACGAATCATGCGGTTTTTGCACCCCTTGCCGTGTAGGCTGCGGCCAGTTGATCGAAACAGCTGATCGCCTGCTGGCACGCCACGCCAGCGCCCGCGATATTGAGCGTTTGATCGACACCGCTGCGCTGATGAAAAGCCTGAGCCACTGCGGACTCGGACAGACCGCCGCCCACCCGCTGCTTGATGTGCTGGCGCACTTTCCTGATCATGTGCAGCGTTGCCTGGTGGATGACGCACAGGCTTTTGATCTGGATGCCGCAGTGGTCGACATGAAAGCCATCCGATGAACACACCCACTGATCGGCCCACGTTCAGGCTCGATGGCCGCGAGGTGCCCTTTGAGCCTGGCCAAACCGTGATGCAGGCCGCACAGGCTGCCGGCGTTTATGTGCCGCATCTGTGTCATCACCCCGACTTTGATCCTATTGGCAGTTGCAAGGTGTGTAGCGTAAAGATCAATGGGCGGCATGCTGCTTCGTGCACCTGGCCGGCCAGCGCCGGGCTGGTGGTTGAATCTGAAACGCCTGAGATCAACGCTGAGCGCAAGCGGCTCGTGCAAATGCTGTTCGTCGAAGGCAATCACCATTGCCCCTTTTGCGAAAAGAGCGGCAACTGTCACTTGCAGGCATTGGGCTACCACTTTGAGATGCAAGACACGCACTTTGTGCACATCTATCCGCATCATGCGGTCGATGCATCTCACCCCGATGTTTTTTTAGACCGCAACCGCTGCGTGTTGTGCGAGCTGTGCGTGCGCGCCAGCCGCGATGTCGATGGCAAGAACGTGTTTGCCATGGCCGGGCGCGGGCTTAAAACCGAGCTCATCATCAACAGCCCGAGCGGGCAGTTGAAAGACAGCGCCATCGCCGCCACTGATCGCGCCATGTCGGTGTGTCCGGTGGGGGCCTTGATGCTCAAGCGCGTGGGCTTCAAAACACCCATCGGCCAGCGCCCTTTTGATGCAGCCGACATCGGCGAGCAACCCCACGAAACCTGAGACGCGATGGATAACGAGATGCCCGACGATATAAGCGACGCGCCGAGCAAACTCCGCATCGCCACTTGCTCGCTCGCGGGCTGTTTTGGCTGCCACATGTCTTTGCTGGATGTGGACGAAGCTCTGGCCGATTTGATCGAACACATCGAGTTTGATCGCAGCCCGCTCACTGACATCAAACACTGCAGCGAGCGGGTGGATGTTGGCCTGATCGAGGGCAGCGTGTGCAACCGCGAAAACGTTGAGGTGTTGCGCGAGTTTCGTTCGCGCTGCACGCTGCTGGTGGCCGTTGGCGCGTGTGCGATGTACGGCGGCGTGCCAGCGTTGCGCAACGGCATCCCCGTGGCCGAACTGATCCGCGAAGCCTATCTGGGCGCCGATCTGCACCGCCCGCAAGTGCCTTGCGATCCCGAGCTGCCGCCGCTGCTCAACAGCGTGTTGCCGTTGCACGAGGTGGTAGCCATCGATATCACCCTGCCCGGCTGTCCGCCGCCGGCTGCAGCCTTTCGCGAGCTGATCGTGGCGCAGCTTGAGCACCGCGCCGCCACGCTGCCGCGCGAGATTCGGCATTTCGATTAAAGCGGCGGTCTCATCCACCAAAAACACCATGAATTCGCATCTCGAAACGGCAGCTTCTACCGACGGCCTGCAACGTGTGGTGATCGAGCCCGTGAGCCGCGTTGAAGGCCACGGCAAAGTTACCCTGTTGCTCGATGAACACCGCCGCGTGCATCAGGCGCGGCTGCACATCGTTGAGTTTCGCGGCTTCGAGCGCTTTATCCAGGGCCGACCCTACTGGGAGGTGCCCACCCTCGTGCAGCGCCTGTGCGGCATCTGCCCCGTGAGCCACCTGCTGGCTGCGAGCAAAGCGTGCGATCCTTTTGTGATCGGTGCGCAATGCATCACACCCACAGCTGAGAAACTGCGCCGCCTGTTGCATGTGGCGCAGGTGTTGCAATCCAACGCGCTGCATTTTTTTCATCTTGCCTCACCCGATTTATTGTTTGGATTTGACGATGCCGTGCCCCACCGCAACATCGTTGGCGTGTTGCAAGACCACCGCGAGTTGGGCCTGCAAGGCATCAAGATCCGCAAGTTTGGGCAAGAGGTGATCCGCACCCTCACGGGCAAACGTGTGCACGGCACGGGCTCAGTGCCGGGCGGCTTTAACCGTGCCCTCAGCGTGGCCGATCGCGATGCGCTGCGTGCCGAAATCGGCCAGATCATCGATTGGTGTGCGCAAGCACTCGATTTGGCGCGCGATCTTTTTTTAAGCCAGGTGGATGAACTCGGCGCGTTTGCCAACTTCGCGTCGCGCTTCATGTCGCTGGTGCGGCCCGATGGCGCGGGCGATTTATACGATGGTGGGTTGCGCATCAAAGACGCCGAAGGCCAGATCGTGTTCGATCATGTGCCCAGCGCCGATTACGGCTCGCTCATTGTCGAAGAGGTTAAGCCGTGGACGTACATGAAGTTTCCGCACCTGCGTGCCCTTGGCCCTGAACACGGCTGGTATCGCGTGGGGCCGCTGGCGCGCATCAATAACGCCAGCCACCTTGACACCCCGCGCGCCGAAGCCGCCCGACGGGCTTTTGTGGCCTGGGGTGGAGGCAAGCCCGTGGGCGCCTCACTGGCTCAGCATTGGGCACGCATGATCGATATGCTGCATTGCGCCGAGAGCATCGAGCGGCTGCTGCACGATCCCGATATCACCGGCACCGAGCTGCTGCCCACCAACACCCCACGGGCTGATCGGCTGCACGAAGGCATCGGCATCATCGAAGCGCCGCGCGGCACGCTGATCCACCACTACCGCATCGGCGATGACGATCTCATCAGCCACGCCAACCTGATCGTTTCAACCACGCACAACAACCACGCGATGAACGAAGCCGTGCGCAGCGTGGCCGCGCGCTACTTTGATGGGCGTGAGCTCACCGAGGGCCTGCTCAACCGCATCGAGGTGGCGATACGCGCCTACGATCCCTGCTTGTCGTGCGCCACGCATGCAGTGGGCAAAATGCCCTTGCGCGTTGAGCTGCTCGCCCCCACAGGGCAGACACTTGATGTGCTGTTTAAGCACGACGATGGCCGCATCGAGCGGGCTGCATCCTCACCATGAGCACGCCCACGCCCGCCCTCACCGCATCAGGCACTGCGCCGGTTGTGGTGTTTGCCATCGGCAACCCCAGCCGGGGCGACGATGCCATCGGGCCGTTGTTGGGCGAGCGGCTGATGGCGCAGCTGCAGCAACACGCCTGTGCTGATAGAGCAGCCACGGATCAGGCCATGGTAGAGGTGATCATTGAGCAGCAGTTGGTGGTCGAGCATGTGCTCGATCTTGTTGGCCGCCAGCAGGCGCTTTTTATCGATGCTGCAGCGCAAGGCGCCGAGGTGGCATCGCTGGCCCCGATCACGCCAGCCGAAACGTGCAGCGTGATGAGCCACCGGCTCAGCCCCGCCACGCTGCTGGGCCTGTATGGCAGCCACTTGGGCCACGCGCCGCCGCCCGCCGCCTTGCTCAGCGTGGTGGGCAGCAGCTTTGAGCTGGGCGCTGGGTTGTCGGCACAAGCCAACAAAGGGCTGGATCGGGCTTGGGCGATGTTGCAAACGTGGCTGGAAAGCGCGCTGTTCGCGTTGCCCGTGCAGCATCCGTTCGATATCAACCCAGCAGCAGTGCCGCCAAAGCCAGCGTTGCCGGCAACGCTTGAATAAACAAAATTTTGCGGCTGGCCGTGGCTGCGCCGAACACACCGGCCACGATCACGCAGATCAGAAAGAAAATTTTGTCGGCCTGCCCCGCATCGCCCTGCAACAGCCCCCACACCAGACCCGCGGCCAAAAAACCGTTGTAGAGACCCTGATTGGCGGCCAGCACTTTGGTCTGGGCAGCGAAATCGGCTTTCAGGCCAAACGCTTTGCGGCCTGCGGGCTTGTCCCACAAAAACATTTCGAGCACCAAAAAATAGGCATGCAAAACGGCCACCAGGCCAATCAATATCGAAGCAATGAGGCTCATGGGTTATTTTCGCAATCAAGGTGTTAAAAAATTGAGCATCCAGGCCGCTCAAAACCACTCGGGCGCCATGCCCAGGCAGGTGTCGTCTCGCGTGGCCACCACAGCCAGCCAGGCATCGATCTTGGGCAACTCGTAGCGATAAAAATACCGCGCTGCTGCCAGCTTGCCGCGCCTAAGGTTGCTGGGCTCGCCTTGCGATGCCGCCACCGCTTGCTCAAGCCAGATCCATGCCAACACGGTGTGCCCAAAGGCTTGCAGATAGGGCGTGGCATTGGCCAGAGCGATGGCTGGCTCGGGCGTGATCCACGCGGCCTGGGTGGCGGCGGCCACACGTTGCAGCGCCTGCCCCAGCGCCTCGGCGTGTTCGCGCAAGGCCTCAATGCGGCGGGCACGGGCAAGGGTGTCTTGCATGCGCAAGCCCAGTAGCTGCAGCCCTTTGCCGCCGTGCATGATCACCTTGCGGCCCAGCAAATCCATGCCCTGAATGCCGTGCGTGCCCTCGTGGATCATGTTGAGGCGGTTGTCGCGCCAATATTGCTCGACCGGAAAATCGCGCGTGTAGCCATAGCCGCCCAACACCTGAATGGCCAGGCTATTGGCTTCGAGCGCCCACTCGCTGGGCCAGCTTTTGACGATGGGCGTGAGCATCTCAAGCAGCAGCGAGGCATCAGCCGCCGCTTCGGCGCTGCCCGTGCGTTGCTCATCAAGCAGCCGGGCGCAATACAGGCCCAGCGCCAGCGCCCCTTCGACGATGGCCTTTTGTGCCAACAACATGCGGCGCACATCGGCGTGTTCGATGATGGGCACTTGGGGCGTGGCCGCATCTTTGGCGGGCTTTTCGCCCGCAGCAGCAAACCGCCGGCCTTGCGGACGCTGCCGCGCGTAATCGAGCGAGGCCTCAAAGCCGGCATAGCCCAACATCGTGGCCCCGATGCCCACGCCGATGCGTGCCTCGTTCATCATGTGGAACATCGCCTGCAGACCTTTGCCGGCCTCGCCCACCAGGTAGCCGATGGCACCTGCCGCGCCACGCACGGGGTATCGCCCTTCGCCAAAGTTGAGCAGGGTGTTGACCGTGCCTCGAAACCCACACTTGTGATTGAGCCCGGCCAGCGACACATCGTTGCGCTCACCCGTGAGTTGGCCATCGGGATGCACGAGTTTTTTGGGCACCACAAACAGCGAGATGCCTTTAACACCCGGCACGAGCTGGCCGTCGTCGCCCGGTATCTTGGCCAACACCAGGTGCACGATGTTGTCGGTGAGATCGTGTTCGCCGCCCGAGATCCACATCTTGTTGCCCTTGAGGCGATAGCGCGGGCCCAGCGGATCGGCTGCGAAATCGGCGCCATCGGGGGTGGCGCGTGTGGCGATATCCGACAAGCTCGAGCCCGCCTGAGGCTCGCTCAAACACATCGTGCCCGAAAAACACCCCGCAAATTCGGGCTTGGCAAATGCCTCGATCTGCGCGGGCGAGCCGTGCGCCAGCAGTGTGCCGGCGTTGCCTTTGGTGAGCATGCCGTAACCCGAGATGCCGATGCTGGCTTTTGAAAAAAACGTGGCCGCGGCCAGCTCTACCACGGCGGGCAGATTCATGCCGCCCAGCGCTTCGCCTTGCGATCCCGCCAAAAAACCCGCGTCGGCAAATGCCTGCAGGGCCGCTTGGGTTGCAGCAGGCAGGTGCACACGCTCGCCATCGAACTCGGGCTCGTGCACATCCACCAGCCGGTTGAATGGCGCGAACTTATCAGCCGCCAGCTTCTCGGCGGTGTCGAGCACCGAGCCAAAGGTGTCTCTCGAATGTTCGGCGTGGCGTTCTCGCTGGATCAGATCGTCGGCATGCAGCCAGTCGTAGAGCAAAAAATCAAGATCGTTGCGCAAAGAGCTCATGGTGTATTTCGGGGATGAAAAAAAGCCGGGGCCGCTCGATCAGCATTCAGTTGAAACGCCGCCCCTGCGCTGCGAGTTGCGCCAGCAGCGGTGCGGGCGACCAAAACGCAGCATCGTCGTGCGGATTGCGTTGATACGTTTGCATGGCATCAACCACGGCCTGCAGCCCCACCGTATCGGCATAAAACATCGGCCCGCCGCGAAACAGCGGGAACCCGTAGCCACTGAGGTAGACCATATCGATGTCGGACGCCCGCTGCGCGATGCCTTCTTCGAGGATGCGCGCGCCTTCGTTTACCAGCGCCCACACCAGGCGGCCCACGATCTCGTCGTCGGCTATGGTGCGCGGCCTGATGCCCAGGCGCTCGCGGTGCGCCGCCAGCATCTCAGCCACTTGTGCCGAAGGCTGGGGCTCGCGCTGGCCTGGGGTGTAGTTGTACCAGCCGGCGCCGGTTTTTTGGCCGAAACGGCCCAGCTCGCACAGCAGATCGGCGGTTTTGCTGTAGCGCAGCTCGGGTTTCTCGATGTAGCGCCGCTTGCGGATGGCCCAGCCGATGTCGTTGCCAGCCAGATCGCTCATCCGAAACGGCCCCATCGCCATGCCCCAGCGTTCGATGGCGCGATCTACCTGCTCAGGTGAGGCGCCCTCATCGAGCAAAAAGCCCGCCTGCCGCGCGTATTGTTCGATCATGCGGTTGCCAATGAAGCCATCACACACGCCCGATACCACCGCGATTTTTTTGATTTTTTTGGCGAGCTGCATCACCGTGGCCAACACATCGTTGGCGGTCTGCTTGCCGCGCACCACCTCGAGCAGACGCATCACGTTGGCCGGGCTGAAAAAGTGCAAGCCCACCACATCTTGCGGGCGCTGGGTAAACGCCGCGATCTGATCGAGATCGAGCGTGGAGGTGTTCGACGCCAGGATCGCGCCGGGCTTCATCGTGGCGTCGAGCTGCCTGAACACGGTTTCTTTTACGCCCAGCTCTTCAAATACTGCTTCGATCACGAGATCGGCTTGGGCGATGTCGGCAAGGTTCAGCGTGGGCGTGAGCAAGCGCATGCGCTGCTCGTAGGCGTCTTGCTTCAGTTTGCCTTTGGCCACCTGTGCTTCGTAGTTTTTGCGGATCACGCCCAGGCCACGATCGAGCGCTTGAGGCTGGGTTTCAAGAATGAACACCGGCACGCCCGCGTTCAAAAAATTCATCGCAATGCCGCCGCCCATCGTGCCGGCACCAATCACGGCCACGCGCTCAATGCGGCGCACGGGGGTGTCGTCGGGCACATCGGGGATCTTGCCGGCAGCGCGCTCACCAAAAAAAGCATGGCGCAGCGCGCGCGATTCGGTGCTTGCCACGCGCTCAACAAACACCTCACGCTCAAATTTCAGCCCCTCATCGAGCGACAGCCGCGTGGCCGCCTCAACACAATCCACACAACGCTGCGGTGCGGTGAGGTTGCGGGCCGATGTGGCCAGCTGCGCCCGCGCGTGGGCAAAAAAGTCTGCAGCGCTCGGCGATGCGTTGGTGAGTGCCGCATCAAGTTGGCGCACCTGTGGCAGCGGGCGGTGATCGGCCACCTTGCGCGCAACGGCCAGCGCGCCGGCCAGCAAATCCTCAGTGATCAGTTGATCCAACAAACGTTGCCCCGGCAGCGTGGCCAGCGCCTCGCTCATCATGGGCTCGCCGGTGGTGATCATGCGCAACGCGGTTTCAACGCCCACCACACGCGGCAGGCGTTGCGTGCCACCCGCGCCGGGCACGATACCCAGCTTTACTTCGGGCAATGCGATCTGCGTGCCGGGTGCTGCCACACGGTAATGCGCGCCCAACGCCAACTCAAGCCCGCCACCCATGGCCACGCCATGCAAGGCAGCCACCACGGGCTTGGTGCTGGCTTCGAGCGCGGCAATCACTTCATGCAGTGTGGGGGCAGCAAAAGCCAGCGGCGTGTTGAACTCGCGGATATCTGCCCCGCCCGA
This sequence comes from uncultured Aquabacterium sp., assembly GCA_964618825.1. GTDB lineage: Bacteria > Pseudomonadota > Gammaproteobacteria > Burkholderiales > Burkholderiaceae_C > Aquabacterium. The sequence goes on along the minus strand of CAZUCW010000011.1, from coordinate 23,303 downwards.
AAACACCTTGCCGCACCCGATGATCATCACGGCACGCACCGCCGCATCGGCTTGCGCGCGGCTCAGGCCCTCGACCACCGCGCTGCGCGTGGCGTGGCCCAGCCCGTTCACGGGCGGATTGTTTAAGGTGATCACGGCCACATCGCCGTGCAGGTTGTAGCTGGCGCTCATGGTGTGCCCTCTGTAGAAAGTACGTGATCTTTGAATTGCTCGCGCAGCCTGAGCTTGTGCACTTTGCCGGTAGCGGTGTGTGGGATCTCGCTCACAAACACCACATCGTCGGGCACCTGCCATTTGGGGATCTGGCCCTCAAAGATGCCAAGGATGTCTTCTTTGCTCGCCGCCGCACCGGGCTTGAGCTGCACCACCAGCAGCGGGCGCTCATCCCACTTGGGGTGGTGGCAGGCAATCACTGCGGCTTCGTGGATGGCCGGATGCGCAGCGGCAATGCCTTCGAGCTCGATCGAGCTGATCCACTCGCCGCCCGACTTGATCACATCTTTTGATCGATCGGTGATCTGCATATAGCCGTCGGCGTTGATGGTCGACACATCGCCGGTCGGAAACCACCCCTGCACCAGCGGTGATGCCTTGCAGCCAAAGTAGCTGTCGATCACCCAATGGCCGCGCACCTGCAGATCGCCTGAGCTGGCGCCGTCCCACGGCAACTCGTGGCCGGCATCGTCCACCACACGCAGATCGATACCGAAGATTGGCTTGCCCTGCTTGGCCAGCAGATCACGTTGCGCATCGAGGGGCTGGCTCAGATGCTTGGCCTTGAGCCGCGATAGCGTGCCCAGCGGCGACAACTCCGTCATGCCCCAGGCGTGGATCACCTCAACACCATGGTGTTCTTCAAAAGCGCGAATCATGCTGGGCGGGCAAGCCGAGCCGCCAATCACCGTGCTCTTGAAGGTGCTGAATTTGAGCTTGTGTTCGCCCACGTAATTAAGCAGCCCCAGCCACACCGTGGGCACGCCGGCGCTCATCGTTACCTGCTCTTGCTCAAACAGCTCATAGAGTGATTTGCCATCGAGATGTGGCCCAGGCAGCACCAGCTTGCAGCCCACCAAAGCGGTTGAATACGGCAGCCCCCAGGCATTGACGTGAAACATCGGCACCACGGGCAGGATCACGTCTTTGCACGACACGTTCATCGCATCGGGCTGTGTTGAGGCAAACGCGTGCAGCACCGTTGAGCGGTGGCTGTAGAGCGCGCCTTTGGGGTCGCCCGTTGTGCCCGAGGTGTAGCACAGGCTGGATGCCGCACGCTCGTCGATCTCGGGCCAGGTGTAGTTGCCGTTTTCGGCTTCAAGCAAATCTTCAAAACACAACAGCCCAGGCAATGTGTCGCCGGCTGGCATGTGCGCGCGATCGGTCATCAGCACAAAGTGCTTCACGGTTGAGAGCTCGGGCCGCAGCTTTTCAACCAGCGGCAACAGGTTGAGATCGAAGCACAGCACCTGATCTGCTGCATCGTTGATGATCCAGGCGATCTGATGCGCAAACAGGCGTGGGTTCACCGTGTGGCACACCGCGCCACTGCCCGAGGTGGCGTAATAAATCTCAAGGTGGCGGTGGCCGTTCCAGGCCAGCGTGCCCACGCGGTCGCCCGGTTGCACACCCAATCGCGCCAGTGCCTGAGCCAGTTTGCGTGCACGCAGTTCGGCGTCGCGCCAGGTGTAGCGGTGCATATCGCCTTCAACACGCTTGGACACGATCTCTACATCGTGGCTGTATTTGGCCGCGTGCTGAATCAGCGCCGAGATCGTCAGCGGCTGCTGCATCATCTGGCCCATCAAAATGCTCATGCGGTGTCTCCTCTGATCGAACCCGTGTTGGCGGGATTTTGTGGATGGGGTGTGGGTGGATTGATTATTCCTGCACCACCACCGCATTCAACCCGGCACGCCATACGGTCTTATCCATCGCATCGGCAGGGCCAGCTTGCCGTCGATAGACTGCCGGCCATGAGCCAGACCGACGCCTTCGCGCCGCAGCCCACCTCGCAGCCGGCCTCTCAGCCATGCGCTCATCCCTTTGCCCATTTGCAGTGGCTCAACTGTTTCGCCGCGTTGGGCCCCAATTTTTATGCGCCGCAATCTGCGCAGGCGCTGCCCGAGGCGCATTGGGTGGCCGTGAGCCATACCGCTGCCCAAGAGATTGGCCTGCCCGATCATTGGTGGCAGCATCCTTGTGCGCTCAACGCACTGAGTGGCGGCACCCCATGGCCCGGCATGGCGCCACTGGCCAGCGTGTACAGCGGCCACCAGTTTGGCGTGTGGGCCGGCCAGTTGGGTGATGGCCGCGCGCTGCTGCTGGGCGAAATGCAAACGCCTCGTGGCGCTGTTGAGGTGCAAATCAAAGGCGGCGGGCGCACGCCCTATTCGCGCATGGGCGATGGCCGCGCCGTGCTGCGATCGTCGATCCGCGAATTTTTGTGTTCAGAGGCCATGCACGGGCTGGGCATCCCAACCAGCCGTGCGCTGTGCCTGGCGGCATCGCCTTTGCCCGTAATGCGCGAAATCACCGAAACCGCGGCCATCGTTACGCGTCTGGCCCCCAGCTTCGTGCGGTTCGGCCACTTCGAGCACTTCGCGCAACCGGGCGAGCCCGCTGGCGCGCTGCAAGCCCTGGCCAACCATGTGATCGACACGCAGGTGCCGTCATGCCGCGATCAGCCTCAGCCCTATCTCGCATTGTTCGAGCACACCGTGCAACGCACCGCCGAGCTGCTGGCCGATTGGCAGGCCGTGGGGTTTTGCCATGGCGTGATGAACACCGACAACATGTCGATCCTTGGCCTCACCATCGATTACGGCCCGTTTGGCTTTTTGGATGCGTTTGATCCCGGCCACATCTGCAACCACTCTGATCACCATGGCCGCTATGCCTACGCCAAACAGCCCAGCGTTGCCTATTGGAACCTGCGCTGCCTGGCCAGCGCCCTGCTGCCCTTGATCGGCGATGTCGACGCTGCCACGGCTGCGCTCGAATCCTACAAAGCAGCTTTTGCCACAGCCATGCAACGCCGCTACCAAACCAAGCTGGGTTTGCACCGCTGGCATGAAACCGAAGACGTGAGCCTGGCGGACGATCTGTTGCGGTTGATGGCGGCCAACCGCGTGGATCACACCATCGCGTGGCGTCGCCTGGCCGCGTTCAGCAGCGCCGATGGTGCGCGCAACGATGCACTGCGCGATCTTTTTTTCGACCGCGAGGGCTTCGATGCCTGGGCCAAACGCTACGCCGCGCGGCTGCGCCAAGAATGCAGCATCGACGCCCAACGCGCAGCAGCGATGAACCGCGTGAACCCCAAATACGTGCTGCGGAACCATCTGGCCGAAACCGCCATCAAACAGGCCGGCCAGGGCGATTTTTCAGAAGTGCAAAAACTCTTGATGCTGCTTGAGCACCCGTTCGACGAGCAACCCGCCCATGAGGCGTATGCCGACTTTCCACCCGATTGGGCGCAAAGCCTTGAGGTGTCCTGCTCATCATGAGCAAACACGAGCGTTACGGCGTCGCCTCCGCCACGCTAGACTCCACGCCACACTGAAGCAGCGACCGTGTCGCCATGCTGTGGTGCCGCACGAATGGCCGGCGCCCTCGCCTCAACATCACACGGGCTCACCCCCCGATCCTCATGAAACTGCTGTTCGATTTTTTGCCTCTGGTGTTTTTCTTTGCCACCTACAAACTGGCCGAAAAACATCAAGACCGCGCCATCGCGCTGGCCAATGAATACCTCGGCTCTTTTGTGCGCGGCGGCCCCATCACTGGGCTTGAGGCACCCATCCTGCTGGCTACTGTGGTGGTGATCGTCACCACATTGGTGATGGTTGTGATCATGAAGCTGCGTGGCCACAAGCTCGACAAACTGCTGTGGGTTAACGTCGGCATCGTTACCGTGCTGGGCGTGGCCACGGTGTGGTTTCGCAACGAAACCTTCATCAAATGGAAGCCCACACTGGTTTACTGGGCCATGGGGGTGGCTTTTGCTTTCAGCGAATCCCTCACCGGCAAAAATCTGCTGCACACCATTGCTGGCAAAGACACCGATGTCCCGTTGCCCGTGTGGCGCCGTCTGAGCTGGGCCTGGGGGGTGTTTTTTGGCTTGATGGGGGGGCTCAATCTCTATGTGGCATACCACTTTTCAACCAGCATCTGGGTTGATTTCAAGGTGTATGGCAGCATGGGGCTGATGATTCTCTTTGTGATCGCGCAAAGCATTTATCTGGCTCGACACATCAAGCCTCAAGCCGCAAAAACCAATACCCCACCCACCTCGCGCTGAGTTTTTTCACCTTCAATTCACACACTGCATGGCCGCATCCATTCAAGAAATCGAAGCCGCGTTGCAGGCCGCCTTTGAGCCGCAGAGCCTGAGCGTGCGCGACGACAGCCACCTGCACGTGGGCCACGCCGGCTACGGCCACGGCCATTTCACGGTGCATATCGTCAGCAACAAGTTTGCCGGTTTGTCATCAATTGAGCGGCATCGCCTTGTGTATGATGCCCTGCGCTCCCTGATGGGTAACGGCATTCACGCCATCGCCATCAACGCATCGGCGCCTGCCGTTTAGGTGGTGCGCGTCGGTTTTTTCTTTGACTGCCGACACCGTGTCGAGCAGCCTCTTTGCTCACAACTCCTCAGGATCATTTTTTCCATGAAGAAACTGCATTTCGGCTTGCTCGCCGCCAGCGTCGCCCTGGTTTTTGCCCCTGCGGCCATGGCGCAAAACATCACCCTGGTTAATGGCAAGGCGGTGCCCAAATCGGCAGCCGACGCGCTGGTTGCCCAGGCCACCAAACAAACCGGCCAGCCAGCCACAGAGCAGCTCATCAAGCAAGCCAAAGACGCTGCCGTGATGCGCGAGATCTTTACGCAAGAAGCCCAGGCTCGCGGCCTGCAAAAATCGTCTGATTACCTGCAGCAGCTCGAACTCACGCGCCAAGATCTGCTGATCCGCGCGCTCTTCGTTGATGAAGAAAAAAAGCACCCGGTAACCGAGGCCGATATCAAGGCCGAATACGACAAATTCAAGGCCCAGGCCCCCGATAAAGAATATCGCGCTCGCCATATCCTTGTTGAGAAAGAAGAAGACGCCAAAGCCGTTGTGGCGCAGCTCAAGGCCGGCGCCAAATTTGAAGATCTGGCAAAAAAGAACTCAAAAGATCCTGGCTCAGCCGAAAACGGCGGCGACCTCGATTGGGCTGGCCCGCAAAGCTACGTGCCCGAGTTTTCGCAAGCCATGGTGGCGCTCAAAAAAGGCCAGTTCACCGAAACACCCGTGAAATCGCAATACGGTTTTCACATCATCAAGCTCGAAGACACACGCGATACGCAGTTTCCGGCATTCGATGAAATCAAGCCGCAGATTCAGCAACGCCTGACGCAGCAACGCATGGCCGCCTTCCGCGATGCACTCAAGGGCAAGGCCAAGACGGATTACAAATTTGCCAACTGAGCCGATCTCTCTGTGCCGGCAAAGCACCCAACAAAAGCGCCTGATGCCCTCAGGCGCTTTTTCTTTGCCGTGCTCAGCACCCGAGCGCTCAGTGCTGCGGGCGCACCTTCAGCGCAGCACCTTCAGCGCAGCGAGCAGCAGGCCGATCATCACGGGTTGATGCGCCATATAAAAGGTGAGGCTCCAGCGGCCCAAAAAAGCCAGCGGTTGCAAAGCACGCGGCAGCGATCCTTGCAGCACGGCAGGATGGCGCGCCAGAAGCCCTTGCGTGCCCACCAACCCGATCCACATCACGCCGATCCAGGGCAACACAGGCACAAAGTCTTCGGTGGCGGGCTTGTGGGTGATGAGCCCAATCCAGTTGGTGTAGCGGGTGTCAAAAAATGGATGCTGCACCAGCCACGGCAAGGCCAGTGCCGCTGCGCTGGCCAGCAACAACACCGTGCCCATCCCGGCCAAGCGGCGAGAAACGAGCAGCATCACCGCCATGCCATGCAGCACGCCAAACGAAATGAAGCGCGGCCCAAACATGGCGTAGCTGCCCACGCTCACCAGCGCAGCACACCCCACCACCTGGGCCCAGCGGCGCCAAAACCTTGGCCAGGTTTGCCCCTGCGCAACAGCCACGGCCTGCCCGGCCCCGGCACACAGCAAAAACAGCGACAGGATGCAGGTGCGCTGCAGCGTCCATAACGGATCGTCGTAAAAGTTCCAATCGGCTACGCGGTACAGGCTGAGATCAAAGCAGAAATGAAAAACCGCCATCCACACCAAAGCAAAACCACGCAGCGCGTCGAGGCGGTCGAAGCGTTTGGCTTGTGCACGATGGTTTGCAGCGTGTTTTTTTGCAGTGTGGTGGTGAGCAGGCGTTGCAGATGAGGTAGGCATATCCGGCAGGCGAATCTTTCAGCAAACAGGCACTCAGGCACTCAGCGAAAATAGCCCGTCGATCCTACCCGCAGCTCCGCCGCGTTTTGGCCTAAAGCCTTGGCGCACCTTGCCCGCCATGATTCCTGCTCGCCCGGCCCTTGGCCACGCTCTTGAATTGCTCGCTCCGGCCAAAACGGCCGAGATCGGCATTGAAGCCATCAATCATGGCGCCGATGCTGTCTACATCGGTGGGCCGAGTTTTGGTGCGCGCGCCAACGCGGGCAATACGGTGGCCGATATCGAACGGCTGGTGCGACACGCGCATCGCTTTGGGGCGCAAATTTTCGTCACGCTCAACACCGTTTTGCGCGACGACGAACTCGAGCCCGCGCGCCGCATGATCGAGCAGGTTTATGAAGCGGGTGCTGACGCACTGATCGTGCAGGATATGGGTTTGCTTGAGCTCGATCTGCCGCCGATTCAGTTGCACGCGAGCACGCAATGCGATATCCGCACACCCGAGAAAGCGCGCTTTTTGCAAGACGTGGGTTTTTCGCAGATTGTGCTGGCGCGCGAACTCACGCTGGCTCAGATCGCCGAGATTGCGCAGACCACCCGTTGCACGCTCGAGTTTTTTATTCATGGTGCACTGTGCGTGGCCTACAGCGGCCAGTGCTACATCAGCCACGCTCACACTGGCCGCAGCGCCAACCGGGGCGATTGTTCGCAGGCGTGCCGTCTGCCCTATAACGTTACCGATGGCGATGGCCGCTTTGTGGCTTATGAGCAGCATGTGCTTTCGTTGAAAGACAACAACCAGAGCGCCAATCTGCGCGCGCTTATTGAGGCGGGCATACGCTCGTTCAAGATCGAAGGCCGCTATAAAGATTTGGGCTACGTGAAGAACATCACCGCGCACTACCGGCAGTTGCTGGATCAGATCATCGATGCGCCAGACAACGCCGGAGCCGGGCGTCGCGCCTCATCGGGGCGCACCACGTTTTTCTTCACGCCCAACCCGGATAAAAACTTCAATCGCGGTGCCACCGATTATTTCGTCAACGGTCGGCAGATCGATATCGGTGCTTTTGAATCCCCCAAGCACATCGGGCTGCCTATCGGTTATGTGGCCCGCATCGGCCCGCAGTGGTTTGAGCTCGAATCCACCGAGCCGCTGCACAACGGTGACGGTTTCACCTACGCCACATTGCAGCGCGATATCGTCGGCTTCAAGGCCAATCGCGTCGAGCCCATTGATGTGGCGCAGCAACCCGCGATCTGGCGCGTCTACCCCAAAGAGGCCATTGCCTCGCTCAAAGATTTGCGCACGGGTGTCGAGATGAGCCGCAACGGCGATCACGCGTGGGAGCAGCAGCTCACCAAAACGTCGTCGGATCGCCGCATCGCCGTGCAAATCGCTTTGGCCGAATCCCCCCATGGTTTTGTGCTCACGCTCACCGATGAAGATGGCCACGTTGGCATGGCCACGCTCGATCATCCCAAAGAGCCGGCACAGCAGGCCGAACGCGCGCAGGCCGCTTTGCGTGAGCACCTGAGCAAACTCGGTGCGACGATTTTTTCTGCACAAACGGTATCGCTGCAATGTGCACAAGCCTGGTTTTTGCCCGCCTCAGCGATTAACACACTTCGCCGCGAGGCTGTCGCTGCGCTTGAAACAGCACGCGAGCACGCCCGGCTGCCCCCCAGCCGAGCCCCAGCCATCGAGCCGCCAGTGCCGTATCCCGAAGACAGCCTGAGCTACCTTGCCAACGTGCTCAACCACAAGGCGCGTGATTTTTACGCCCGGCACGGCGTGCGTGTGATCGCCGCAGCCTATGAGGCGCACGAAGAGCGCGGCGACGTCTCGCTGATGATCACCAAGCACTGCGTGCGCTACAGCCTCAGCTTGTGCCCCAAGCAAGCCAAAGGCGTGCAAGGTGTGCAAGGCACCATCAGGGCTGAGCCACTGTCCCTCATCAATGGCAAAGAGCGCCTCACCCTGCGTTTTGATTGCAAACGCTGCGAAATGCATGTGGTGGGCAAGATCAAACCATCGGTGCTCAATGCTGCCGCTGGTGTTCCGATCACGGTGTATCGCACGCGCCCCCTCCCCCATCAGCCGGCATAGACAAGCCACAAAAACCGCCGCTATGCTTTCCTAGGGCATCAGGATTTGCGCATCAGAACGCAAACCATGCCGCCCAGCTCAGCCAGCCATTCAGGGAGAGAACTCATGCACACGCCACATCGGGGCCCCGCATCGCCCGGACGCCCCACCACGCCTGACACCACCGCCACGCCGGCATCACCGACACCCACACCAACTCGCGATGCCGCGCCGCTGAGCCTTGCGCCCGACAACCACGTCGCCAAAACCTTGGCACCCGGACAGCCCGGCACGATTCACTGGCAGCGCATCCACGGTGAACAGCTGGTGTGTGTGCGCTACCGCGAATCCGCCGATGGCACCCAACGCTACACCACCATCGAACTCGTGGTCGACGCACGAACCAACCGCCGATGCCCAACCAACCGTAACCCAACGGTTGGCGTAGCGATCAATTTCAACGACGCAACCACCCGCCAAAAAATCTGCGCAGCCGGTGGACGCTGGGATCCAGAACGCAAAATTTGGCTCATCCCCCGAGAAACAGCTCGCGCACTCAAGCTGCGCTACAGTTAAACAGGCGGCACCTAGATTTATCCAGTTGCCCACGGGCAACCACAACATACCCAGATTTGGTCGTTTACATTGGTGTACAAAACACGTTAGGCCGCAAGACACTTATCAACCAATAAGCATCTAGCAACATGGACACAACGGCACTCACCATTTCAATCGCCATCAACGCTGCGTTGTTGGTGGCAGTTACCGTCTTGGCTTTCCACTACAAAACAGCCAGAGATAGGCTTTTCAGAAAAGACGGATTCATCAGGCACCAGAAGCAGGTTCTAAGCGAGGCGAAGGAAGAAATCGTCCGAAAGGAACAGGTGATCCTTCGAGAAAAAGGAAAGGGGCAAATAACCACGCAGTTCTTCGCAGAGCAAGAACAAGACGAAGGCTTCTTTTCAAAGTCTCACATCGTCCGTTTCAAATTTCAGCTTCTTCTCAATGGGCACCCAATCGGTCAGGCTGGCCTTATTTCCCAAGACAAATACAAAGAGGTGAAGGTTGAAAACGTAAACGCCGCGCTAGAGCAACTTGCGAAACCGCTCATCGATGCGGGGGCTCAAGTTTTGGTGCGCCGACTTGCCGCCTAACCCCTCATTCAACGGGACGCCTGGCGGCGCCCGTTAATTCGAACGTTGGGCGTCTGTACAACCACACTGGAGCAATTAGCATCATGCAACTACCACTTCATCACAATGCTTTCATTACAGCACGCACTGTTCAGGAGTGCGTATCTTCGATCCAGATCGATAAGACGACAGAATTATTACTGGCCTCATCCTATGAATTCCCATGGGATTTTGATGGAGACTACAACGAAATTTTCAACTCATACCATGCTTACTTCGAGTCGATTGTTTCTGAGATAGAGGCTCTTCATGGTGCTCCTATTTTCCGGGGGGGATGGAAGTCACCAGATATTGAGCCATGGACATCCGAACTTGGTTTATCAAACCTCATCCAAGATATTGCAATCTGGAAGATCGATTCGACCGAGATATATGTTCGTTGGTACTGGGAAGATAAAGAACTTCCGATTCTGGTTGCCCTTGGCGCTAAAGGATGCGAACTAACAAGTAAGCATAGCAATCGCGGCGCAGATAAATCGTCCAAGCCATGACCCGACGCCCAACAATGCAGTCCACCGGACCGTCTGCAATCGGCGCTTCGCGCCGCTCACAGCGGTCCGGTGACTTATAACGTTAGCCTCTCCCTTCTCTCACGATGTTCACGCCTAAACTGCCCCAACTGACGGCTGTCTCTCACAGAAGTACAAATCTCATTCAGCACTGGAAGATTCCGACTTTTGGCTTGTTATGCGTAACTCTCAGCATAGCTACCTCTGCAATGGGAGCGCAGTGGTTCATACCCTGCGAGAGTGTCGCTCACAACTATCCAAAAACGCACGAAGTTCTTACACGGGGTGACTCGTGCTTCGGCGACATTTGTACGGATTTTTGGCGCAAGGGGCGATGCTTTATGGTGAACCGCCATGAGCTAATTTATGAAGACGAGGAAACCGGAACTAATCTTCAAGGGTTGTACTACGTCAATCTAGACAGGCCAGGGAGTGAGCCGGAGCGATTGACTTCAAGTGTGCAAAGCATTCGTGAGTTCGTTGCGGCGCGTGCACTTCGCTTCGCCGTCATTCGGGGCGCTTCAATGAACAACGGCTACTATGGAACCAGCATCTCTGTTTTGCAGCGACGATCAGATAATGCGAAGGCATTTCAGATTCAGAGCGTAATCGGACTTTCCAATAATGAAGGATGCGCGTCTCGAAAATCAGAGAATGGATGCGGTGAGTTAGTTTACGAACTGGAACTGACTGACAGCAGCAGACGAAAATATGTTGTCAGGTCAAGTAAATCGCCAGTTCTTATACCTGGTCCAGGCTCGGTATACCAAAGACGCGGCACGACAATATTTGCATTGCCGATGGAAGTCACAGGGGAGAAGAAGACTTTGTTGCTTCGTTACCGCTTACAGAAAAAGCCAACGGGGGTCTTCCTCGAAAACTGGGACGAAGCTCTAAGAACGCTCGAGAACGTAGCGAGCACAATGGCTAACCCGGCAGTCAACACGGACGCTGCGCGATAAGGCCGCGCAGCGCCGGTTACTTCTACGTTAGCTGTAAAGGTAGCTATGAGCATCGAATACAAGATCAATGCACCGGTAAGCACAGCGCAATTTATCGATGTGCTGAAGCGCTCCACTCTGGGTGAGCGTAGACCAATAGACGATCTGGCGTGTATCGAAGGCATGCTTTCCAATAGCAATTTGACGGTGACTGCCTGGACTTCAGGGCAGCTCATAGGTATTGCGCGCTCAGTAACTGACTTTCACTATGCTTGTTATCTTTCCGACTTGGCTGTGTGTAGTTCGTATCAAAAGTCGGGTGTTGGTAAACAGCTTCAGGTGCTTACGCAAAAGCAGCTTGGGCCTCGGTGCAAGCTAATTCTTATTGCGGCTCCAGCTGCTAATGAATACTACGGCCATATTGGCTACAGCAATAATCCACGCTGCTGGGTGCTTGAGCGGGGCTCGGGCATCCACAGCTAACCAGGCGTTCAAGCGGACAATTTAAAGCGGGGCATTTGCTTCGCAAATTTTACGCCCCGCTTTAAACCACTGCGGCCTGCGGCCTCCGTTTTGCCGCTTAACTTGGCGTTGGGCGTCTTCTCAAGCCTCCGCGGATTCTTCTGGGGTGGCGTTTGCGCCGTGTGTGGCCACAAGGTGGCGGCAGGTTTGTTCTTTGGGGCTGGCGTTTGATGCGATGCCTCTTTGATCAGAGCCACGAAGGTTCTGGCGTTTTGGCGTGAGCATCGAGGCCGGTGGGTTGGGCGCGAAGAAGCAAAGCTCGCTGACGCCTGAACCTAGGGTGGCGTCGGTTCGGTGAATGTGGCGTGCGTTTGATGCGTGGCGTTTTAGATCAGAAGCACGAGGGTTCTGGCGCCAGTGTGAACATCGAGGCCGGTTGGATCCAGCAGGTTTTTGGCGCCTCTCGTGTTGTGTTTGGGCGTTGCGCCGCTGTCTCGCTTGAGCTACCGTGACGCCCAACCCGTCAATCAAGCGGACAGCCTTCGGCTTCCGCTTATTTCCAACGTTAGGCATTCCTAAAATTCCTCGGAGCATCCACATGCCCTGCAACGCACATGGACACCCCCCAACCTGTGAATGTGGGTGGGGAGGAATCAACCATGACCCGTGGAGGCCAAGTCTTTCTGTTGACTGGTCCAAGATTGGAAGCCACACAAACCCAAACGCCAAGTGCCCGGTGTGCTTAATGCCGGTCTTCTTTTACCGTTCACCAGATGGAGGTGCAGTTTTCTTCGACGATCTCGGACCGCCATGGCCAAAGCATCCCTGCACAAGTCGCACCATACCGAGCTCCGTGCAAGGCCGGATCAAAAAGAAGAAAAAAAACAAAAAGCCATGGTGGCCATACCCATGCTGGAAGGTCGAGCGCCTTGGCAACAATGAAGGCGTTTGCTTGCGCGGAGAACAAGATAAGCGGCTCTTTATAAAAACAACACCAAACAAAATACCAATACACACCCCCATCTGGGTCAGTCCGCGAGCCGCAGAGCCTGGAAAATACAATGTTTCCACATTTAAGCTGATAGAAGGCAAAATCAAAGAGAGCCTATATATTGGTTACAGCATCAAAGGAATTAAATCACCAGATGGCGTCATCCATTTCCCAGAAACAAATCGCCTTCTTATCCAAGAGCGAGAAGAACATGGCAACAATCCCTTACCAACCAAAAATGCGGCCTAACTGGGCGTTGCAGGGGACGCCTCCACCACTGCACGCTTCGGCCAGGCCAAGCGCGCGCCCCTGAACTTGGGCGTTAGACGGCAGAAAACCCATTGCGCGATGAACCAGCAATCCTTATGAATCTTCCTAACCTGAATAAAGCGCAGCGGCTGCTCTTGGCAGCCGCAGGTGCGTCCATCATTGTCTTCCAGCTTTACCGCTTTTCAGAAGATGGAGTGGAGGGAATCGGCTGGGTTTTTGCTATTTTGGTCGGGGCATTGTTGCTCTTGCCTGCATTTTCATCGCAAAAAACTGAGTCAACACCCCCAATATCAACCGTTGCAGCCAGCCCAATAAGCAGTAACGATCGACTTGAGAAGGCAAAACAACGCGCCGAAAGATTGGCTGCGCGAGCTGTCGCTGAGGCCAGCGTGCTTCATAGAAGGCTGCCAATACTCATGGATTTGCCGCCCCTCCAATCGGCAGAGTTCAAGAACATAAACGCGCTAATGACCGATTCATGGTTGCAGTATTGCATTGCATACACTGGTTGCCTTTCGCTAATGACCGAATGGAAGAACAACAAGAACTTTATAAAAACTCCGGATTATTCAGTGGTTTGGCAGTTGGTCGTAAACGAAATGGTCAAAGCCGACGCAAAAAATGCCGCCAAGCATGGCCTTCAAGACAAGTTCAACATTGACAAGTCGATGGAATGGGCAAAACGCGACATGAACGAAGGTGAGCTTGCAATGAAAAAGTTTGTTGATCGGCTAGCTCAAAACTTCCCCGATCCTGATGCCCCACTGATTGAATTCTTAATGGCAAAAATTGGTGCACCTGCAGGTATTCGGCCAAATCTATCAATTGGCATTCAGAAATTCACAAAAGAAACACTTCAAAAGTTTTCAGCCCAATGAAAATGCCGTCTAACTGGGCGTTGCACGCGGACGCCAACATGGGGCATGGCTTCGCCATTTTATTGCCCCATGTTGGTACCCTCCGCCCTTCGGGCTCCGGCGCCGGTGAACTTGGGCGTTAGGCCCTCACCAAATGAGATCGCTGAACCTCGATAGCCTGCTTGGTCGACGCCACCAACACGCGACCTTCCATGATGCTGAGTTGCAGTCGCTGCACCTGGACTTCTCGTCAGGATCTGCAAAACTCCAATTCTTGATTCCCTGCGGTTTCCTGACAACCAATGAACTGGCTTACCACTGTGGCACATTGGAGTTCATTGGGCTTCTGTTCTATTTCGTTGAACCGTCAGTCTTCTCTCCACAGGCGAATGACAGGCTGTCGCTCTGGATTACCTCTGATGGCCCGCTTCCAGACCAAGGCGTCGATCTTGCCGTTCAACTACCAGACGATCTTCCCGAACAGGCCTTCGCGCATTACTTCTACTCAAGCACCACCAACAGCTTCATCGTCTTTGCTGCCCAGGAGGCGGCATTCCATTGGCAATAGCCATACCGCATACCGCCAAGCCATACTCAGCAATGAAGCGCAACACCCAAGCCCAAAATCCAGCGCCTAACTGGGCGGTCAAGCGGACGCCAACAAGGGCCAAGGCTTCGCCATTGTCTTGGCCCTTGTTGGTACCCTGCAGTCGCTGCGCTCCTTCCGGCGCCGCTTACCTTGGGCGTTGGGCGTCACAAACCACATGACTGAGCACCTCATTTCCGTCAAAGACTTTGCAGAGCAGAACGGTCTGCTCCGGCAGACCGTTTTCAAAGTTCTTAAGCGTCTGGAAATCGAACCCTCTAAATCTCGTGGTGGAAATCAAAATCGCGGACAAACCATTTCCTACATCACAGAGCATGACGCACACCGAGTATTGGAAGCACTTGCTTCAAGCAGAAGCAACCCAAACGGACAGGAAGGCGAAGAATCCGAATTTACCGAGGCATCTCTATACGATGTTGGTGTTTTCTATTTGCTGTGTTTAGAACCGGAGCATGACCCAAGCCGTTTCAAAGTAGGTTTTGCCAGCAACCTTAATGAACGCCTCCGACAACATCGCTGTTCGGCGCCCTTCACGCAAGTGGTCAAAACATGGCCGTGCCGTAGGCTCTGGGAAAAAACAGCGATTGAGTGCGTCACTGAGGGCTGCGAGCGTTTGCACACCGAAGTTTTCCGGGCACCTTCACTTGAGGCAGTCGAGGAAAAATGCGAGAAGTTCTTTACGCTAATGCCAAATCTTGCCGGTGCTCAGTCCGCATGACGCCCAACAAGTCATTCCAGCGGACCGTCAAAAAGCTGCGCTTTTTGCCGTCCGCTGAATTCGCACGTTAGGCCACAACAAACAACCAGCATAGCCATTGGTTAGGCTTCCAAATGGACAGAATGAAAATTCCCTTCTTCCAGTCATTTCAAACTGGCCGCACCTTCAGGAAGGGTGACCCGCATGCGGCGGCATGGAAGTTCATTAAGCGGATCGGCACAATTGATAATTTACGGAGAATTGCCGAAGCCAGCAATACTTCCACCAAAATCGCGGAAGTCGCGAGCCTCAGAATTCGCCAAGCAATTGAACTGCATGAGGCAGCCGTTAACACGTCCACGCTCACGCGACCTTTATTGCTTTACTACTGCGCACTTAACTTGGTGCGAGGGGCACTGCTTGCGCGCCATGGGGAGGCCGGGGCAGCAACGCACGGTATGCGCTACAAAGCAGACCAAGACCTACTTGCATGCACTGCCGAGATATCAAAAGCTGGCACATTTCCCAAGCTTATGGAGAGCATTTGGGGTGGACATGCCGAGTCGGCAAAGCAACAAACAATTTCCCTAAAGGATGCCTTGTCACAAATTCCTGAACTCCGGCATGAGTTTCATCTCGTCGACATAACCAAATGCGGCGTGGCCGAGGTGCATATTGAGGCGTTCACCAACGCGCCAACGGAACTGAAATACTTTATCCCGGGTGTAGATGCCAAAGATTTCGAGATGAATTGGCAGTCACTACTGCCATGGATGGCCGATAAGTGCCAGCACTCCGGAGATATGAAGCTTGCACTCATAACCCCTCTTCACAATCCAGAGGCGCTCCAGCAGTTCTGCAATACTCATCTATGGCGCGACCTGCAACTGCGTCAAAACCCTGTGTGGTTCGATCAAGTTGCTCATCCATCAGCCGTGCTTTTGCCGCGAGTAGCCTCTTACCTTGCCGGCTTGTTCATTTTATCTAACGTCTCGCGCTACGAGCCTGAGATTCTAATGCCTGCAGTTGAGCCCACAAATCTAGCCTTCGTAATCGAATCATTCCTAGACTGTGCGGAAAGAAGCATTCCTCTCCTTGTCATTGAATTGCTCGAAGGGCCTGTCTATTTTGAGTAACCTGGCCATCTAAAATGACTGAAGCAATCAGCTTCCACTTCGCGCACCAGCCTAACTGGCGGTTCAACTCGGACGCCAACATGGGCCATGCCTTCGGCATTTTTATGGCCCATGTTGGTACCCTCCGCGCTTCGCGCTCCGGCGCCGGTTAACCTGGGCGTTGGGTCTCACTATAAGGAATCCCCATGCTTGCCAATTCACTGTCCCCTTGCATCATTACAGCGAAGGTCGAAGAGTCCCGTGATTTCTACGTCAAGCACTTTGGCGCAAAGGTCACCTTCGACTGCGGCTGGTACGTCAACCTCGAATTCGGCAAGGGGGCATCTCTTCAGTTCATGGCGCCTCAACCCGACCAGCCGGCTTGTAATCCCGCTGGCTTGACTTACAACTTCAACGTTTCCGATGTCGACGCTGAGTTTCAGTCACTCGCCGATTCCGGTCTGGTTGCCGTCATGCCACTCGAAGATCACCCTTGGGGAGATCGCGGCTTTGCCGTTCAAGACCCCAACGGCATCGTTCTTTACATCTATTCCGAGCGGGAAGCCAGCCCTGAGTTCAAGCAATACTACAAGTCCTGACGCCATGCCCGCCGACCGCATCTCAAAACTACTCGAAGACATACGCCTTCTCGATCCTGAGCGCTTCGAGCTTGTGCAAACCCTGAGGAAAATAGTCCTTGGCTTGGATTCCACCATCTCCGAGGAAGTGAAATACGGCGGCATCCTGTTCTCCGCCGAGAAGCCCTTTTGCGGCATCTTCTCTTATGCAAAGCACGTTTCGCTGGAGTTTGGTGCAGGCGCGTCTCTCCCAGACAAATTCAAGGTGCTTGAGGGCGAAGGCAAGTTACGCCGCCACATCAAGCTTTTGTCTGCACAGGACATCGCTGAAAAGCATGTCAGTGAGTATCTTCTTTTGGCGCTCAAGGCGTCCCCAACGCCGTGAGACCCAACCCGGCGCTCAACCTCGCTCCCTTCGGTCGCTGGACGCTGCGCGATAAAGCCGCGCAGCGCCGGTTAGCTCTACGTTAGGTGGCTTTCTAGGTCAGGTCTGAGTGATGCGCAAAGCTTGGATTTCGGCGAGTGTGGCGCGGACGGCAAAGCCGCTCACGCAAGATGAAGCTGAAATTCGTGGCTTCGGCTTGTTCCTCGGTGCCTGGTCTGGCTTGTTTGCCGGCGCTGGCTCGATCCAAGAGGCAAGTTCTTTTGTCCATCGTGACCAACGTTCGATGCCTACCTCGGTGAAATCCGGGTTCGCCCTTGGCTCGGTAGCAGGGTGGTCGTGCTCATCGGACGAAGCCAAAATTCAAAGAGCCGAGGCGGTGGGTTCAAGCGCGTTGCTGCGGCTTCAATCTTTGGTGGGTTTGGTGGCGGTGCTTGCCTTGGCTTGCTTCGGCGCCACACCTAACCAGTCGTTCAACGGGACTGGCCTTCGGCCAGCCCGTTAACTCCAACGTTGGGCGTCTTCTCAAGCCGCTGCGGATTCTTCTGGGTGGCGTTTGCGCCATGTGTGGCAACCAGGTGGCGGCAGGTTTGTTCTTTGGGGCTGGCGTTTGATGCGATGCCTCTTTGATCAGAGCCACGAAGGTTCTGGCGTTTTGGCTTGAGCATCGAGGCCGGTGGGTTGTGCGCGAAGAGGCAAAGCTCGCTGACGCCTGAACCTGGGGTGGCGTGAGCTCGGTGAATGTGGCGTGCGTTTGATGGGTGGCGTTTTAAATCAGAAGCACGAAGGTTCTGGCGCCAGTGTGAACATCGAGGCCGGTTGGAGCCAGCAGGTTTTTGGCGCCTCTCGTGTTGTGTTTGGGCGTTGCGCCGCTGTCTCGCTTGAGCTACCGTGACGCCCAACCCGTCAATCAAGCGGACAGCCTTCGGCTGCCGCTTATTTCCAACGTTATGCCTCAAGGAGGGGCTCCGAATGAAAATATTCATCGCCGTCATTCTTGCTGCAATTGTCATTGGCGGTTTTGTTGGAGCAGAGTTAATGGATAGCAGTTTTTCCATTACTGGGGCTGTTGTTGGTGGCGTCGGAACCGCCGCGGTTTTACTGGGGCTTGGGGCATTTTTTGACGCTCAGGAGAGAAAGCGAAAAGAAAAAGCATTGCCACCCGAAATGCGTGCAGTCTTTGACCGAATGTTTGGTAACGACACATCGTCAAGACAACAGCACGCCAAGTCTTCTCCAAGGCCGCAAACGCAACGCCCTGCACCAGCCACACAAAAAAACTCCTCCAGTCCGCAGGATATGTACCTTTCAACTACTTCGGGCCTTGTTGCCGCGCAATTAATGCCAAAGTATTCGAGCACCAAGGAGGCATTTGGTGCGCTTATGACAAACAAACGAGCAGCCGGTTACTTATTTGGTTTCCATGATTCCCTGTTGCAGCGCATAGGACTGTACGACCCCAACAACAAGGGCAACTCAGTTGGGCTGATGGAAAGAAGTTATAAAAATCTATTCGGAGAGCAAGCTGGGTATGCGCTATTTTCTTCTTCATTGCATTCCCAAGACGATCCGGAGTTTGTTGAAGGTCGATTGAATGGTGGTAACGAAATCGTTCAATATCTTGAAGAGAAAGTTCCGCCTTTAGGGCTCGGTAGAATTCTCATTCTCGGCATGGAGGCATAACATGGCGCTCAACCTCGCTCCCTTCGGTCGCTGGACGCTGCGCGATAATGCCGCGCAGCGCCGGTTAGCTCTACGTTAGGCTTCAAGAACCACTCCGCATTCTCGAATATTATTTAATAACCCAAAGACTCGCAGGCCAGCATGAATGTGTATGTAATAAATCTAGCGCGATGCCCTGACCGCCGTGAATTCATGTACAAACAACTAAAAGCACTGAATATCACCCACGAATTCTTCCCCGCAACCGACGCCAAAAATGGAGATTTGTTATCTTTAAATTATTATGATGAAGACCTTGCTATCAGCAAAATCGGCCAAGTCATGACCTCAGGCGAATGTGGCTGCTTCGCAAGCCACTATCGTCTATGGCAACACTGCGTAGAAACAGACAAACCCCTTGTTGCCATGGAAGATGACATCTTAATAAAACCAGACTTCGAAGCAACATTAAAGCACATCGAAAAGCACATCGAAATACGACATTTCGTCCGCCTATTCGGGCTATGGGACTGCAAATATGATTTAGTCACCAAGATGAGCGAAAGCAAATCCCTCATAAGGTACAGAAAAGGCCCTATCGGCACGCAGTGTTACGCCATTTCACCAAAGGGTGCAGAACAGCTTATTAAACACTCTCAAAAGTGGATTGAGCCAGTGGATCGCTATATAGACAAATTCTGGCTACACGGCCTACAAAGTTACGCAGTCCATCCCTTCCCGGTTCAACTCCCGCAAGTCGAGATGGAATCAACAATTGACTCGGGGCGCGCCAAAATAGTTAAAAAGAGTCTTCAGAGATGGAGCAAATGGAAAAATACTTTGATGCGCTTAAAATGCAACCTAAAATACAGCCTACAAGGCAAGCTACAGTAAATAATAAATCATTCCACTACGCGCCCAGCCTAACTATCGGTTCAACGCGGACGCCAATACTGGCCATGCCTTCGGCATTTTCATGGCCAGTATTGGTGCCCTCCGCACTTCGTGCTACGGCGCCGGTTAACCTGGGCGTTAGGCTCTCTTCGAACAGCCTTCATAGCCAATCGTTACGTACGACACTCGAGAATGTGGCGCCTACTCGGAATACCATGTCAACTCAGCATGCGCATCCGCCATGCTGTCTATTTAAACGAACGGGAGAGAACTGAATGTTTAACGCAGATACCTGCTGCACGCTCGCGCCTTACTTTGAAGTACACGACGGACAATTGACCGCATTTAAAGACTTAGCAGTCAAATTCACGGAAATGGCCCGCACCGAGCCAGGATGCATCCACTACACATACGCGTTCAACGGAAACATCGCGTACTGTCGCGAAGGCTACGATAGCGCCGAGGCAATTTTGGCTCACATACAAAATGTCGGAGCGCTATTTGACGAAGCGCTCAAGGTTGCCAAGCTTATCCGGCTCGAAGTTCACGCGCCCTCGACAGACATTGAGAAGCTGCAAGCACCGCTTGCCGCCCTCAACCCATCGTTCTTTGCCCTCGAACGCGGTATCCGTCGAACGAAATTGACCTGAGAGCGTGCCTATATGCTCGGGTGAGCTTGTGCAAGCGCATCTAGCAAAAGTGACGAACTGAAGGCACCCGCCTCCACTTCGCTCCCCAGCCTAACTGGGCGGTCAAGCGGACGCCAACAAGGGCCATGGCTTCGCCATTGTCCTGGCCCTTGTTGGTACCCTTCAGTCGCTGCGCTCCTTACGGCGCCGCTTACCTTGGGCGTTAGCCATCACATGAGTCACTACTGAGCAATATTTATGCTTACAAAACTAAATCTCAAAAATTACAAAGCCTTTGAAAATGAATCAATTGAGTTGCGCCCCATCACTGTCATTCTAGGCCCAAACAACTCAGGAAAATCATCAATACTGTCAGCAATCAGAGTTTTATCCCAAACAATCACAAGTTACGACGTCAATGTCCCACTACTCCTAAATGGAGCACTTGGTGATTTTGGGACATACAAAGACATAGCCAACGGAAACTCGAAGAAAAAACACATTGAATTTAGCTTCGAGGTAACCCCATATGGGCGTGAGTTTTTAATGGCGAATAAAGGATCACCTTGGAAAGAAGGTTCGCCGCTGCTAATGCGGGTCAAGTACAAATTTCGCCCCTCATTAAGGGAGATTGTCATTAATGAGCTTGAGGTAACAAAGTCAGGGAAGAGCGCCTTCGTATGCAGATACAACGATGAGACAGAGCGATACCTTATCGAATCAGTTTGCGGCGCAACTGTGCCATCCGGCATAAAGTCGGACATATCCAGTGAGTTAAGACTATTCCACTTTCTCCCCCGCAGTTCACTGATAAGTAAAGAACGCGGCACAGATGGAAATCCGTCTGCCGAATTCTTAACCTCAACAAGGTTAGACACCATTCGTACCGTTGGGCGCATTTGCGATCCAGCATATCGTTTCTTTCAAAACATGGAGTACATTGGTGCCATGCGCCAACCACCATCCCGGAGTTATCTATTCTCTGGGGAGAGGCATCAAAAAGTAGGCGCTTCAGGAGAAAATGCGGCGAACATTATCGCAATGGACTCATTCAGAAAAGGGAAAAAAGGAAAAAATATTAAATCAAAAGTCATAGAGTGGCTCAAGCAGGCGGCAATGGCATCCGACATCAGAATTGAAAGCCTATCGGACAGGCATTATGAAATGCATATCCAAAACCCTGCATCCAAAGAGTATCAAAACTTTGCCGATGTTGGGTATGGAATCAGCCAGGTCATCCCAGTTCTAGTGGCAGGCTATAACTTGCCAGCCGGACAGACCCTGCTAGTTGAAGAGCCCGAAATCCATTTGCATCCTAACGCACAAGCTCAACTAGGCGACTTCTTCTTGGATTTATACAAGAATGAAGTCAACTCCATTATAGAAAGTCATAGCGAATATATAGTTGTTCGCCTTCAGCAGCATGTGGCCGCAGGCCTATTGAATTCATCGGATGTGGCATTTTATTACGTGCATGCCAATAGTGACGGAAAAAAAGTCACCCGACTGAACCTAGATGACAACGGAACATTTAAAGAGGAGTGGCCTCAAGGATTCTTCCCCCAACGACTCGAAGAGGCCAAGAAGCTTGCCAAGTTGCGAGCCCAAAAACAATCAACAAAATTGGGGGAATAACATGGCACGGGTAATCGATGCAAACGTACTAAAAGAACACTACCAAGTTAGCGTTTTGGAATTACCTGGGTCCTTGACCGGAAATACACTAGATGCATTCAATCGAGCAGAGCCAATAATTATCGATGACGGCGACCAGATAGAGAATGAGTGGAAGTCATTGGTTTGCCATGATTGGTTTGACATCTGGTTCTCCAGAATGCTCACGGAGGAAAAAATAAAAATGGTAACCGCGAAGAGTTGCCCTCAACTCGCTGCCTTACTTACTAAGCATGGCTTCCCAAAAAACTCAAGAGACATCTGGTACATTCGAACAGCAAAATCATTTCTGAAAAGCAATAATGCTACATGCTTCTTAATTACAGAGGATCTAGATTTTTTCGACCCAACCAAAAAGGGAACATCAGGCGTGGCCAGAGTCGCCATTATGAAGAATCAAAAATCTCCACTGAGGCATGCCCTAAAAAAGGCTGAATCGATTAACGTTCTATGCCTTGGTGAATTTAACGCGCAAAGTGATGGCTAACTGGCGGTTCAACGCGGACGCCAACACTGGCCATGGCTTCGCCATTTTTATGGCCAGTGTTGGTGCCCTGCGCGCTTCGCGCTCCGGCGCTGGTTAACCTTGGCGTTAGGTTTATTAACTACTCTGGGAGGAGTTTTAAGTATGGAAAACAATTCAGGTCAAGGTAAGTTGGCGTCAGTTCCTGCTGAGATTGATAAATGGAATTGGGGCGCGTTTCTTCTCAATTGGATATGGGGCATTGGGAACAATACATTCATCGCTCTATTAATGTTCATGCCGTTCGTGAACATGGTTATGCCATTTGTTTTAGGTGCCAAAGGTAGTGCTTGGGCTTGGAGAAATAAGCGCTGGGAGAGCGTAGAGCAATTCCGTGAAGTACAGCGCAAATGGGCTAAATGGTCGCTGATAGTTTATGTCGCACTTATTGGTCTGTTCGCGATTCTCTTCGGGTCAATCATGGCAGGAATGAAAAGCTCCGAGGCATACAAGCTAGCGGCCGAGAAGCTTCAAGCAAACTCGCAAGCCGTATCGGCTTTGGGAGCCCCAATTAGTACTGGTCTGCCAATGGGTAATATTGAGGTATCTGGCCCTACCGGCTCTGCGAATATGTCATTTAGCGCCGAGGGTGCAACACGAAACGGTACAGTTTACTTTGAGGCAACCAAAGACCTAGGGCAGTGGTCAATAAAGCGCGCCGTTCTCGAACTTGATGGTTCTGGTGAGCGAATTGATCTCAAGTAAACCTAACACTTCGGTCAACCGGACCTGCCGCAAGCGGCAGTCCGGTTACCTCCAACGTTGGGCGTCTTCTCAAGCCTCCGCGGATTCTTCTGGGGTGGCGTTTGCGCCGTGTGTGGCCACAAGGTGGCGGCGGGTTTGTTCTTTGGGGCTGGCGTTTGATGCGATG